>JACPZJ010000023.1 GCA_016195585.1 Nitrospirota bacterium
ACATGGGTGAGCTTTGGCATTATCTCAATATGCCAATGATAGAATTCTTCATTGCCGCTCTTCCCATCCTTTGATGGAGAGTTATGAATGATAAAATTAAAGGGCGGGTTGTTTAATATCTTACCCATCCTCTTTAATGCCTCTGACAGGATTCTCGCAAGGTTCTCCATATTCTGCCTTTGTATATCCTCATAGGATGCATCATGCACCTTTGGGAGTATCCATGTCTCAAAGGGGAATCTCGGCGCATAAGGGGATATATTTACAAAATCATGATTTTCTGCAACAACACGGCTCCTGTCAGTAAGCTCCTGCCTTACAATGTCGCAGAATATGCACCTTTCTTTGTATTCGTAATATTCCTTTGCCCCTTTCATCTCTTCTGCCACAAGGCTCGGGACAATGGGGAGGGCGATTAACTGGGAATGCGGATGTTCCAATGTTGCGCCTGCCTCGTAGCCCTGATTTTTAAATATAAGTATGTAGCGGAATCTTATATCCTTTTTTAAATCCATTATCCTGTCCCTGAAAGCCCATAACACATCCTCAACCTTTTTAATTGGAAGGGTGGCAAGGCTCTCATTATGCTCAGGTGTCTCAATTATTACCTCATGGGCGCCGATGCCGCTCATCTTATCAAATATGCCTACACCCTCTCTGTGAAGATACCCTTCTATCTGAAGCGCAGGGAATTTATTCGGCACAACCCGCACACTCCAGCCTGATGTATTTGGTTTTGACCCGTCGCTTCTATAGGCCAGCACCTCTGGCGGCGTCTTATCCTCATTCCCTGTGCAGAAAGGGCAGAATCCTCCCTTTACAGACTCTTCGTGTTTGTGTGTAAAATTGGATGGCCTCTTGCCGCGGCCAGTGGATATTATGACCCATCTGCCGATTATTGGATCTTTTCTTAGTTCTGGCATTATTATTATCCCCCCTTAACATTTAAACTTATATTCATATTCCATTTCTCTTGAGGTTTTATTTTTAGCCTCCATATAGGCAAAAAGGCTGTTCCCTGATATGTGCGCTCAAAGCCGGCTTCTGACTGGGATACTGTCTCAACAGGATAGACCCATAATCCAGACTTTTCGGAATAGGAGATATCAACTTCTATCTCTGACCACTTATCTCTCAGGCCGATCTTATCAACATCATTAAAATCCCCCGCAGCCTCCATTAACCTCTTCTCATCCTCCCTGTCCTGCAGGATATAATATCTGCTTTCATCCCTTCCAGCAAGGAGTGTCAGATTAAATTCTATTCCAAAAAGTGTCTCTATTTGCGCGTTTCCCCTATTTATCAGGGAATAGTTACAAATGATCATACCACTATTTCCATTAAAGGAGAACCTTTTTCTGATAGTAATCGGTCTGGCAATAATTTCATTATAAATCATCCCATCCCTTTTTAAAATGACATAGCCCTCATTTTTATTTCTAAAGAATGAGAATTCTTCAATAGCATATGGCAGATCTATAAAATCACCGAGTTCTTTATAATCACCTCTTGAAAAGGACTCAACGGTTGTTGATGAGTCAATAAAGTGATCTAAAAACGAATAGCGGTTATATCTGTCATAGAACAGGAAATTCTCAATTCCCTCCTCCTTTGATTTTACTATGTGGTGTATTGAGACAGGCTCGGCCGCATCCTCTGTATTATTTTTTACCTTCTTTAATTTGTGGTGATAGCCCTCCTTGCGCCTTGCAAGCAGATTAGAAAGGTTGAATGCCTTTGGCCTGAAATCCAGCTCCATCATGGCGCCGCCGTAATCAGGCGCAATATAGACATTAATATAGGGATTAGTTATCAATATCTCCTTCCTGCCATCAGCATTGTAGTCAATTGCCTCTGCAGAGAGCCAGTTCTCCTTACCCTTATTTCGTTTATCATCTGCAGCAGCCTCTGCAAGGATAAGGTGCTTATAAACTGCATGCCGTAGATAATTCAGATATAGGCCGCCAAAGAGGCCGTGCCAGTAGGCGCAGTTGCACTGCGCCCGATAAAGCTCCTTTTTAGCTGTTTCTCCATTTGTGTCATTTGCCTTAAAGATGGTATTTACCTTATTGCTCACATACAGCATCTTTTTGTGCATATCATTGGCCTCAGGATATTTTGCGAGAAAGTTATCCCAGAAGCCGCCGCGGATAAAGGGCTTGTAATCCTCCCACATATCTGTTGCCTTTAATGTATCTACCATTATTTCATATTGTTCAATGGCCTCTGCCGGAAGGGCCCATTCCATCATCTCCTCATAAGAGGCAGTGGGCAGATAGACCCTTCCTGTTGGAGGATATTTATTGAGGAACTCGCTGAAGGTCATTAGATTAATCCATGCGCTGTTTTCTTCCAAGGCTGTAAAAAATTTTTCAAGCCATCCCTCTTCAAAGACCCACTTGTAAGTCCCGGGCCAAACACCAAACTTCTCGCCATCATCAGCATAGGTAACCCCGATCTCTCCCTTTTCATCAGCAATTTTTTTTAAATAATTTATCGTCTCCTCAGGGAGCTTAAAGGGTATGAAATACCGCAGTGTCTTATCAATGGGGAATATGGCTGTTGCTGCGTTTTCCCTCTCTGTCAGATAGTATCCATAAATATCCTTATGGTTAAGGCCGGCATAGGTAAAGTGCGATTCATCAAGGATGGTGTATTTTATGTCTGATGCAGAAAGGAGTTTTGGGAGGGATGGATCCCACACCCTTTCAGCAAGCCACAGGCCTGTTGGGTTGTATCCAAATCTCTCTTTTATGAATCTTGAGTGCATCTTTATCTGCCCGATTGCATCTATCTCAGGTATTATCGGCAGTATTGGCTCATAGAATCCTCCTGTAAGAAGCTCTATCTGATTCCTCTGCACAAGGGTCTTTATCCTTTCAAAAAAATCAGGGCAATTCCATTCTATCCATTCCCATAACGGGCCTGTGTAGTGGAGCGAGAGCCTTATCTTCGGGTGCCTTTCAAGGGCGGAGATAAAAGAGAGGTAGCATTTTTCGTATGCGTCTTTAAATACCTCGTCAAAATTGCCAACAGGCTGATGATTGTGTATGCCCAAAAGCAGGTTGATCATTGCCATTATACCCTCCACATTATCTTTTCAAAATTTTCATCAGGAACAGTAAGTAATATAAACCCCTTCTGGGGATAGCGCTCTATCTCCATCTCTCCCTTTTCAAGCTTTATATTTATCTTTGCAGCATCTCCTGCCTTCAGGTTTAATTCAGAAAATGGGATGGAGAGCTCAATTATCCTGTTGTAATTAATCTTATCTATATCCTTTATCTTTTCTATCCTGCCATTGCCTGCCTTAAAAAGGGTATAGGATGCAACATCCTTTTTCCCAAAGGGAAATACCATCCTGAATTCCCAATCATCAAAAACCACAATCTTTGCTGTTATATCTTCCTCCAGTTCCAGATTCAGGATAGGGTCAAGGCGGATGTACAGATTATTCAAATCAAAGCCATAGTATATCTCATCAAGAAACCGCTCTGACTTATACATCGTTCCTCTGTGCCGCCTGCTGATAATGCATCCTGCCTCAAGCCACTCAAAATAGTCTGTTATCCTCCCGTCAAGGGTAGGGCTTATAAAACCAACAGGGACCCTCTCCGGCTTTACCTCATGGAACTGGATGATCGGCGTTTCAAGATAAGAAGGGATATCCATCTTTAAGATTTTATAGACAGTAGACAGGTGCATCCTGAACAGCCTGTCAAACTCAGCGTCATTGTCGCTTGAAAAATCATCCCCATACCACCAAAACCAGTCGCTCCCCTCTGCCATGTAAATAGCATCATAACAACGGCTGATTTCAGATGCAGGATATCCGCCCGACGCCTCTGCCTCTTTTAACGTCTCCCTTGTCCTCTTTAAATATTCCCACCCAAGATTTTTTTCATAGGAGCCTATCCAGATGGCAAAGTTGCTGTTTATCCATGAGCCTGAATGGATATTCTCAAGCGTATCCTGAGGCGGGTTTTCATTGAGATAATCGCTTATCCTTACGGTTTCAATCCCATCTGCGTTAGTAAGTTCATTATAAAGGTGCCTTAAAAAATCCCTGCCATTATTTGGATAGTTTTCCCAGGGGTTTTCTCCGTCAAGAATTATCGTGACAAGCGGCGCCTTATCAGATGAGGCATTTCTTATTTCATGCAAATGATGAATAAGGTCAGATGCAGCGGCAGACTGGGGATTTCTTGAATAGGTAAAACCGATTAGGTCAGAGAGCCCCTGGTCCCTAAAAATGACTGATATCCCGCTGTCATTGTAAACTGCCCTGTAAGGTTTATAAAGATATCCTGCCTTATCCTTTTTCCCGATTGTTCTGAATAGTATACCTTCATCTGTTGCAGTCCATTCTATGCCTGCCTCACGCAGGAGAGGAATGATCTCAGGGCAGACAGAGCCTTCAGACGGCCACATCCCCTTTGGCCTGCGGCCAAAGATTTGCTCATGGAACTCTATTGACAGCCTTATCTGGCTGGCCGCATCCTCAGAACTGCTGAATCTCTCGGGCATTGGATTATCAGGAAGGGCGCGCCTTGCAAATTCAGTATTAAAAACAAGCGGCATAATGGGGTGATAGAATGGCGAAGTTGTTATCTCAATCTGGCCCCTTTCTTCTGCCGCCTTATATGCGGGTATTATTTTTTTTAACACCTCAGACTGTATATTAATTATCCTGCTCTTTTCATCCTCTGAGAATCCTCTTCCCTTTTTCTTTAACTCCTTCAGCTCTTCAAAATCCTCCTCCGCCTTAAATCCAAACCATCCAAGATTAAACCATACCTGAAGGTCCCTCATATCTTCATCAGAAAAACTTTTTACAGCATCATTTATAACCCGTGCGTCTACATGCCTTCCCCTCTTTTCAAGGAGCCTCAGATATTTTTTATGCGGCGCTATTATTGTCTCCCAGTTCATCATAAAGAAATTGGCAAGGATGAATCTCCTTTCATCCTCTGTAAGGTCAGAGGCAGGTTTTAGAGAGTATTCCATGAATGTATCCTTCACGCTGTTATCAATATACAATAGGAGCTGTTTTAAAAAGGATGGCACAAGATTAAAGGTTACCCTAATGGCAGGGAATTCATCAAGTATCCTGACCATATCATAGTAGCTCTTTATCCCGTGAAGCCTTACCCATGGCATGGATGCCCTCATTGTCAGGGGGTCAATATAATATGGCTGGTGCATATGCCACAGAAAGGCTGCTTTTAGCTGTTTAGTCATATTAATCTTAGATCTAACGGCAAAGTAAAAAGCTCCAGATGCAAGGCGGAGCGAGGACTCGCACCGCAGCATACAAGGTAGTATGTGAGGATGCGAGGCTGAAGCGACAACGCAGCAGATGGACTTTTTACGAAGCCGTTACTCAACGATTGTGCCTTTTGATATTACTACTATTCCGCCGGGAGAAACATAGAATCTTTTTTTGTCTTCTTCAATGTCATAGCCTATCCTTGCCTCAGGCGGGATATTGACGCCCTTGTCAATGATTGCCCTCCTGATCTTTGCATATCTTCCAACCTCTACATCCTCCATCAGAATAGATTCTGTAATAAAAGAATAGCTGTTTATCCTGACCCTTGGCGAGAGGATGCTCTTGTCAATATGCCCTCCGCTGATCACGGATCCCTCGCACACAATAGAGTCAGTTGCAATACCCATCCTGTGCCCCTCTTCATCTGCAAATACGAATTTGGCAGGAGGGTAGGGCGGGTAGTGTGTCCTGAGGGGCCATTTATAATTGTAAAGATTGAAGGCGGGTGTAACACTTGTAAGATCCATATTAGCTGTCCAGTATGAATCAATGGTTCCCACATCGCGCCAGTAGCCGCGTTCTGACTTGCTCATACCCGGAATTATATTTGTCATAAAATTATAGGCAAAGACATTTCTATTATTAATTATTGACGGCAGGATGTCCCTGCCAAAATCGTGAGAGGAATCCTTGTTCTCTGCATCCTGCTCAAGAGCCTCTTTTAATACACGGGTATTAAAGATGTAGTTTCCCATTGATGCGAGGGCCTTTTTCGCCCTTCCAGGAATCGGTTTTGGATCCTTTGGTTTTTCTTCAAAGCCCTTTATCCGCCAGTCCTTTTCAATCTCAATTATACCAAAGTCGCTTGCCCCTGAAACAGGGACAGGGACAGTGGATATAGTAACATCCGCCTTTTTCTGAATATGGTAGCGGAGCATCTGTCCCACATCCATTTTATATATATGGTCGCCGCCAAAGACAAAGACATAATCAGGATTTTCATCATGTATAATATTCAGGTTCTGATACACAGCATCTGCTGTGCCGAGATACCAGTGCGTGCCCCTTCTCATCTGGGCAGGCACAGGGTCAATATACTGGTCAACTACAGCAGAGAGCCGCCATGCCCGGCCGATATGTTCTATCAGTGATGATGCCTTGACCTGTGTTAGGACCTTTATCTTAAAAAAACCTGAATTGACAAAGTTGCTAAGGACAAAATCAATAATCCTATAGCGGCCTCCAAAGGGGACAGCAGGCTTTGCCCTCTCCTTTGTCAGGGGTTCAAGCCTTGTCCCAGCGCCGCCTGCAAGTATCATTGTAACTACATGCGCCATAGTTGCTGCACCTTTCTCCCGCTCGGAGGGAAACTCTCATACTTAGAAATAATTTTAATCATCATGTTTTTCTATAAAGTGTCCTCTTGCTAATGCCAAGGATGGCAGCAGTCTTTTCCCTGTCTCCCTTAACATCCTGTAATATCTTTTTTATATACATCCTTTCAAATTCCTTTAACCTTAATCTCTTTTCCGCTGCCCCTTCAAGCATCTCTGCTTCGCTTATCTTCTGGATATAATCGGGAAGGTCTGTCGGCTGGAGAACAAAGTGTTTTGATAAGGCAACAGACCTTTCAATCACATTCTCAAGCTCCCTTACATTTCCTTCCCAATGGTGCCTGTTTAACATATCCACTGCCTCTTTTGTTATCCCCTTTACATCCTTGCCCATCTCTGACGAATATTTTTTTATAAAATGCTCAACAAGCAGGGGTATATCTCCTTTTCGCTCATTCAGACTCGGCAGCCTGATAGGGATAACATTAAGCCTGTAATAAAGGTCCTCCCTGAAATTCCCTGTCTTAACCTCTTTAAGCAGGTCCTTATTAGTTGCAGTAATTATCCTTACATCTATCTTTCTGGATTCATTGCCGCCAACCTGACGCACCTCTTTATTTTCTATAACACGCAGGAGCTTTGACTGGAGGTTCAGGCTCATATCGCCGATTTCGTCAAGAAAGATTGTTCCTTCATCAGCCTCCTCAAACAGCCCCTTTTTGGTTATGTGTGCGTTTGTGAATGCCCCTTTTAAGTGTCCAAACAGCTCGCTTTCAAGGAGGCCGTCTGGTATGGCGCTGCAGTTTATGGCTATAAAAGGCATCATCTTTCTCGGGCTGTTAAAATGGATTGCCTTTGCAGCGAGTTCCTTGCCTGTGCCGCTGCCGCCATAGATAATCACATTGCTGTTTGTTGCAGACACCCGTTTAATAAGCTCAAAGACCTCCTCCATCACCTTGCTTCTGCCAATGATATTTTCAAACTGGTACTTCTTTTCTACTGTTTCTCTGAGAAGGAGATTCTCTTTCTTAATCCTTCTATCTTCAATCGCCTTTTGTATATCAGCCCGCGGATATAAGAAGCTACTGTCTTTCGGGAAAAAAAACCAGAGATTGCCACGGAGCTTTTCTTTGGCTATCGCTTCAACCGTCTG
>JACPZJ010000018.1 GCA_016195585.1 Nitrospirota bacterium
ATCTGCCCTTGTCTCAGGGGCAGCAGGCCTTGCTATTGTTGGCTTCTTTTTTATTTTTATTGCCCGTGCAGTCTTTTTTGATGGTCTTGCCTTTGTTGTCCTCTTTGCTGGTTTGACATTTTTGGCAGGTTTTAACTTCTTTGCAAGCCTTACAGCCTTCTTAGTTTTCTTAATCTCCTTTTTTGTTTTCTTTTGCCCCTTGACCCTTGCCCCTTGACCCTTTTTCTTCTTTTGCCCCGTGCCTTTTGCCCTTTGCCTCTTGCCCTTCTTTATCGGCATCAAAGCACCCCCAATATCCTCAGCCTGTTATATTCCTTATTAAAGATCCCTCTCCCTAAAAGGGCCATGCCTTTATAAAAATCTGATTTTGCCAGCGCCAATAAATCCTCGCAAAACTTCGCACCCCACTGCAGGAGATGGTCGCGCAAAAATTCATCGCACATCGCCTCGTATTCCTCTGCCTCTTTTATATTGCCTTCTTCAAGAAGCCCTGCAATCCTCTCGCTCAGGATAGAGACAAACTCGCATTCATGGCTTATATGATCAGGCATCTCTCCGCCTTCCACGCCAAGCCCTGCCTTCTTGTAGCGCTCATTAACATCAGATGTCCTTAAACCCATAACCTGCCTCTCCCCGCGATAGACAGATTCATAGGGAGAGATAAAGGGGAGATAGGTATCGTATATATTCCTGCAATACTCCTCCCTTAATGAGTCAAATGTCTCAGCAAATTTCTGGCCATTCATATTCAAGATAGCAACCCTGCCGTCGTCCATTCTTTTATTGCTTGTAAAGACCTTAAAAAGCCCTCCGAGATTATCAGAGTGGGTACCATTTACAATGCCCCTTGTAAATTCTACTGTAGGCTCATTGAAGCCATCTGCAAGGAATCTGTAGAGGAGGCTCTTAGTCCTGCAGCCTCTTATCTTCTCCTTCATATCCATTGGAAGAACAATATCTTCATCCTCAACAGGCGCAGGCTCCCTCTTCCTTGATATCATTGCCCTTACCCAGAAGAGGTTGTTATGCCTTACCCCCTCTGTCTTCCAGAACCTTGCATCCTTCTCATCCACAAAGAGATGATCAATCTCTGTAACCTCTCTCTTTTTTTCTTTTATATTTTCCATAACATTATTCTCCTGAGATTCCTGTAGGGACGGCCTTTATGGCCGCCCACATGAAGGGCAACCGCAAGGGTTGCCCCTACAAACCACTGGACCCCTTGAATCCTTGAACCCTTTTACACTTACCCCGCCAGCCTTTTATAAATCTGCGGTATCTTTAATGGCAGCTTTTCAACACTATCAATAATAGTATAATTCGCCTCGCCATACATGTGCGGCAGATAGCCTGCACCTTCTTTATCTATTGTAATGCAGAAGGCTGTAATCCCCTTTTCCTTTGCCTCTATCAATGCCTTTCTTGTATCCTCAATGCCATACTCGCCTTTATATTCATCATAGTCCTCTGGTTTTCCGTCGCTGAGCGTAATCATCAGTTTTTTTCCTGCATCAATTCTATTTAAGATTTCTGTAAGGCGCCTGATCGGCGCGCCCATCCTCGTATAGTCCCCTGCCTTTAACCCTGCAATCCGTCTTCTTACATCATCGTCATACTTATCATTAAAATTCTTTACAATATAAAAATCACAGTTCGCCCTTGTCCTGCCTGAGAAGGCATAGATAGCATACTTATCCTTAATTCCCTCCAGCGCCTCAGAAAGTAAAACAAGCGCCTCCCTCTCTGTATTTAGCACCCAGCCGTCAGTGGAGCCGCTGATATCCACAATGATGGCAGCAGCCACATCCCTCTTATCCCTTTCCATGCTGGTATAGAGTCCGTCCGATGGTGTTGAGCCTGCCCTGATATCCGCAACCATCTCCACCACTGCATCAATATCTATCTCATCACCGGATGTCTGCCTGCGGAGCCTCTTTGCCTCAAATCTCATTGCCTCAAATTGCCTTCTGATGGAGTGTATTAAATGCGAGTGCTTTGCCTGTATGTCCTCAATAATTTTATCGCTGCCTTCAGAAACCAAAATCTCACGCAGGGCGCACCAGTCTTTCCTGTATCTCCCCATCCTGAAATCCCATTCGTCATATACAAAAACACCGGGGCCCTTTTCAATAACCGCATCTATATTGGCATCTACAGCAGGCGTCTGGAACCGCGCCTTGAATTTCTCCCCTGCCTTCTCAAGAGAACGCATCAAAAGGCTGCTGTCTATCTCCCCGAGATCGGACAGCTCCTTTTCTATCCTCTCCCTAACCTCATCTGATACGCCATCTACAGTCTTCTTTTCAAGGATGAGAAATTCGCCATCACCACCCATGTTCTCAAGCTCTTCGTCTGTAAACTCCCTCTCCTCTTTTATGTCCCAGCCTGTGCTTCTGAGTTTTAATCTGTCATCCTGCCCCTCTAAGAAGCCCGCCTCTGCCTCCTCAATCTCTTCCTTTGCCTCTCTTATCACATCCCTTATTGTCTTATTTATAAATGCCTCTGCCTCTGTGATTGTCTCTGGTTTGATAACACCGTAATAGAAGACAGGCATGAGCTTATTATAATAGCCTGCGATATTATCATCAATCAACCTGTAAATCTCTATCGCAGCCTCTGCTGAGGTCATTGCGGAGGAATCATACGAACAAATCGCCTCAAGGGCAGCAGGCAACAACTTATTTAACAGCGGCATATCTTCAATAAGAACTTGTTTATTATCATCATCCATCAGATATCTCAGGAGGCCCTCAACAATCCTCTCCTTTGGAGAAAGATTTTTTATATCCACTCTCTCTTTGAGAACAAGCCTTCTAAATAATTCAGCGTCCCTTGCATAGCCTTTAAATTCTTTGCAAAGCAGGCTTTCAATGCGGATATTCTCCAGAATCATGTAGATATCAATGGCAAGATTCTTCTCCGGAAAGAGGTTAAAGAAGTTCTCAAAATCAGAAAGTTTATCTTTAGCCTCTATTTTATATTTCCTCTTTAATCCCTGTGCGCCCTTCTTAATATCATCAAGCCTGAGCCTGAATGTGCCGTATCTTACCTGGCCATATTTGTGGGCAATAATAACCTTATAGGCCTTGAGGTTTGTATCTTCTTCATCTGATATCTTGATATTTGACGGCAGGAATATCGTCAGTGTATCTGTGTAGGCCTCCTTACCCTCTTGCAGCATAAGGCCGTCTCCGAGCGCCTTTTCATAAAGCCGTAAGATTCCCTCAACCTTCTTAAACTCAAGCCCGGGGCTGGATAATTTCCTTATCCTCTCAGCGCTGTCAACCCGGAGATGGCCGTCTGACTCGCCGCTGATATCATAAAACTCTATCTCTTTATTAATCCATACAGGAAGATCTTCTATACTGATCTCTTTTAAAACATCAGGCGCGGTTAAAAAGAAATGAAAGGCAAGATCAGAATCTGTTTTTGCAAGGAGGCGGCCGTGCTTAAGTATCTCGTCCCTCTCGCCTGTATCCAGTTTTAAGAGCGGCTCAATCAGGGTATGCAGGCCGTAGCTCTCTCCCTGCAGGCTAAAGTTAGTCCTGCCGAGTATTTGAATGAGCTCGCTTCTTATATCTTCTTTAAATGCCATTTTGTATCAATAAAATGGTGTTGGCGGATACCACTTAATCCCTGCCTTTGTGAGTAGCGCCTTTGCCTTATCCCCATCCTCGGGATTTACATGTATCGTTGCATGATACGGCTCTACAGATGCAACCGATTTATAAACCATCGGGATATTTTCCTTTGCAAGGGCATCATATGCCTTGTTGTAATCACCATTCATATATTCAACCCTTATTGGTGCTGTAACTATTGTGCCAACCTTAGCCATGTTGTAATCCCCCTTTCAAAAGCTGTTTATATTTGATATATGTAGGATGTCATTCCTGCGAAGGCAGAAATCTATTTTTTTATTCTTCCTAAGGAAAATTTATCTAATTACCTTTGCCCCTGTCTTCTGGCTCTCAAGTATCTGTGCGAGGTGTTTTGCATGCCTCTCCCTCATAATGGTTGACATCTCATTTATGTCGCCAAAATAGAGCGCCTTTGTTGAGCATTTTGTTGCACATGCAGGCATAAGCCCCCTGTCCACCCTGTCCTTGCAATAATCGCATTTTATAATCTTCTTTGTAACAGGATTAAACTGCGGCGCGCCAAAGGGACATGCTGCAATACAGGACTTGCATCCTATGCATGCCTTCTCATCTACAAATACTATCCCGTCTGCCCTTTTCTGCATTGCGCCTGTCGGGCATGCCTCCACGCATGGCGCAGGATCGCAGTGATTGCATGACGCCCATACATAGGTTGTCTTTAATTTGCCGCCAATGACCTTTGGTCCAACCTGAACAATCCTGCACCGTCTCGGGCCGACCGGGTCATCGTGCTCAAGCTTGCAGTGAGTCTCGCAGCCAAAACAGCCGATGCACCTTGACTGGTCATGGAACATCTGCCACTGCTTTGAGTGGCCTCTTAAAGTTACCCTTGACTCTCTCCCTTCTTGGGCAACCTTTTTTTCTGCAAATCCCTCTTCTGCCTTATATAAATATTCTGTCATTCCTTTTCCTCCTTATGCCTTATATCTCAAAGTAAAGGATTCCAGTGGTCAAGGGGTCAAGGATTCAAGTGGAATACACTTGAACCCACGAACCCATGAACCCATGAACCCTATCATTTAATCTTCTGTAAATGGCAGCACATTCCCATCCTCTGCCTGTTTCCCATTCCACACAACCTTCTTTGCCTTCCTATCCCACATAGGCGCATTCTTCATCGCCACCTTGTTCACATAGGCGCCGAGCTCGCTTTTATCAACAGGATATTCCGGGAACCTCTTTAGAAATTCGTGCGTCTTCTTTAATGCCTCTTTCTTTGATGCCCCCTTCTTCCACACAAGAACAAGCTGCGCCTTAAACTCAGCCTGATTATAAACAGGGTCTGTAATAATATCATCAATAAGCCAGCTTACATTCCTGTTTGTAATCCCGGGAACAAAGGGCTGATATTCATCTGTACTGCAATATGTCCATATCTGTCTTGGATCCGTCTCCTCTGTCACCCAAGCATAGCCGTCAAGCTCAGAGCGTATGCTCTCAAGTTTTACATAATCACCGTCATCAATGCCGAGCGCCTTTGCAAGCTCTGGGTGTATCTGGATATAGCGGTCAGGCTCAAGCTCATCTGTCCATGGCCACCAGTGCCCCATCTCGTGGAAGCTTGATACTGGCCTTCCAGTGCAAAGGATAAGCGGATGCTCTTTGAAATCCTCAGGGTCGCTGACAGGCGTGTGCCCGCCCTCCCTGTGCTGAGGCAGATAGTCCCAACCGAGTTCCCTTATTGCATCTGATGTAACCTCAATCTTGCCTGATGGCGTCGGAAACCTTCTCGGCGGATTAGACTCAGGATATGGCTCGTCCTTATACATTATATAAGTGCCCCTTATCTTTGCATCAGGGGAGTCAAATCTCATTGCCTCTTCTTCTGTAAAGGCAGGCCACATCACGCCGCCCCGCGCTGTTGCTGCTGGATCAAGGGTCTTCTTTGTGCAGCCTGCTGTAAAAGGCTCCTGCTTATTGAAGAAGTCTGTTGCTGCTGCCATATCAACCCTTGTCGGATCATCCTTCCTCCTCCATGGGAACCACTTAAGTCCTTCTTCCTTTCCAAAGACCCTGTCTGCAATGCCCGCTATTACATCTATATCATTCCTGCACTCCCAGTTCTCTTTAATTGCCTGATTAAACCAGGACATTAATCTGTTGTTTCCATGATGGCACAGCCCCTCTCTCTCCACCCATGATGTTATTGGAAATGACACATGCGCATGCTGATAGGTAAAATTGGGATGAAAGGAGTTATGTATCGCTATATCCACATTACTCTTAAATGCTGCTGCATACTTCTGTGTAAATGGCATCTGGGCCATCATATTCCCATTCCACCATACTGCCCTTATTGGATAAGGCTTCTGTATAAATATCGCATTCGGAAAGTTGGCAGCAGAAACATCTGCCCAGCCGATTAATTTATCAGAGATTACAGGCGCCTTTACCGGCGGCAGGGATGCAAGGTCTTTCCCCGGACTGAGCGGCGGCCTGCAGTTGTGCAGCCAGTTCCATCCGCCGCCTTCTACACCAATTGAACCAGTAAGCGCCACTAAAATCCCATAGCAGCGGTTGATATTATTTGAATTGTATGTTTGTGCTGTGCCGAGACAGCCTGATACTGATGCAGGCGTATTTGTGGCAAACATCCTCGCTGCCTCAATAATGGTCTCCTTCGGCACCCATGTGATCTTCTCTGCCCTCTCAGGCGGCATCTTCTCTATTAACGGCCTCCACTCGTCTAAACCATGCACCCATTTATCTACAAACTCTTTGTCATATAGATTTTCTTTGAGGATTACATGTATCATCGCCATAACAAGCGCAGCATCTGTATTCGGCCTGAGCCTTATTGCAATATCTGCCTTGGACATGGATGCATTGAATCTCGGGTCAATCCATATAATCTTTGTGCCGCGCTCCTTTGCATCAAGCACCCAGAGCATCTCTACCGGATGGTTTGCTGCTGTATTTGAACCTGCGATCATTATGCATTTTGAATTTACCCAGTCTGTTGTCGGGTTCATAAGCCTTCCAAGGTCCTTTGCGCCATAGGTATAATTTATTGCAACACCCGGGCTCTCGCAGCAGATCGGCCCCTGGCCGACAACATTCGGCGTACCCCAGATTTTTCCGAACCTTGAACCGCCGAGTTTCCATAAAAAGTCAGCGCGGCCTGTCCTGTGGATCATCAATGCCTCTGCCCCATATTCCTTTTTTACCTTAAGCAGCCTCTCCGCAGCAAAGTCCATAGCAGCATCCCACGATGCCCTCTTGAATTCATCGTTGAGGCTCTTTCTTACCATCGGGTATTTCACCCTCAATGGATTATAGATATGCTGGAATGCGCCTGAGCCTTTTGGACATAAAGCGCCTTTGCTCAAAGGATGCTCCGGGTCGCCATAGATATATCCTCTCCTCTCCTTTTACCCTATGAGGGAAACCCCAATTCCCTCTATAAGAATAAAAAATAATTCTATTAGCAAAACTATTTTTCATCTTTCCTTTAAAAGGGTAGTAAATAATAAGTCTTCACATAACTAATGTCAAATTGATTATATTAATGTAAGAATAAAGTTTGATTATGATTTGAGGTGTTAATAGAGAAATAAGGTTTGATTATGAAAATCGCCAAATATCCAGACCTCTTCACCGACAATTTTAAATACTACCCTGTAATCTCCAACTCTCAGCTTCCAATACCCGTGAAGCGTCTTTCTTAAAGGCTCACCGCCAATGATAGAGAGACCCCGTCTCTTTCAGCAAGCAGTTTTATAGTATGAAAGAGCGGCTTCTCCAGCACGACATTTATTCTTGGATTTCTTACCGGCATATTCCTTTACCTCCAGCCATTGTGTAACACTTTTGACACACCATGCCAAGCTACGACTGATCTGCACTACTGGCATTTAAATGTCTTTTATCAAAATTGGATGGGAAAGATGAATAAGGAGATAGTCAAGATAAAAGAGGCTGTGGAAAGGTTAAGTGTATAATGTAAGTTTGACCCCAGATTATTCCTATCAGCCTTTCAGGCAGGAAGAAGGAAAACAAAAATGAAGAATATTAGAACCGTTCCATGTGGGATAAATCAGAATGTCAATAGGCAAATCTAACCCCATTTGTTTTCCTATTTCAATTGTAATTTCTGGGGAAGTACACATCCGAGTTACCCTAAGAAGCTGGACATTAGTCCCGTTTGCCTCGTCTCCAAGCAAATAACAGTGGCAGTAGCAGCCAGAATCTGATCATGACTAAAGGGTTCCGTATAGGCGCATGCAATAGAATCCAATCAGATGGTTCTGAAAAATCATACGAAAAATTGCTGCGCCCAAACGGACGCCAACCCAAGCGTTTATAGTATGAAAGTAGCCGAGTGTGTTTTGCTGGCGTTGCGCACACGATGTTGTCATAGCCAGCCCTTAACGGATATAAATAGTTGTGCCGAATTATCATCGGTCCAACTTTTGTCCTTCTAAACTGTTTCCGGACAACAAAACAATTAATTTCAAGTAACTTGGCACCTTTTCTAAAAAAGGCTTCTATCTCTCTACCAGCCAGCTTGCGCAGTTGAGGAGCTTCGGGAAGAAAGCGGACGCTTCCGGCAGGTGTAGCATCAACACTGGCAAGAACATGAATGGCCCCTGAGTCAAATTCATCCTTAAGAAGGGAAATGCCGAGATTTGGACGCCCCATTTCTTGTGTAAACACCTCATGGCGCATTCTGAAAATATCCTGTAAATCGCTTTCTCCGGTTACATGCCGAAGTTCGTAAGTCCCATTAGCCACAGATGCTCCCGCTGCCACTCTGATTATCTAATTACATTTTACATTAAAGAAGGCTCCTTGTGTCATTTCCTATTCTCCTATTTTTCTATTATAGACCCCATTATTCTATTCCTTTTTTAGACTATTACTTAGCTTAATGTCTCTAAAACTAACTGCAAGAATATCAATACCCATTCCTTCAATAAGATCAGGAGAGGCGAGGTGGTCTGAAAGTATGGTTATCTTCTCTGGATTTGCTTTTAGATATTCAAGAACCTTTTTGGTTTGAAGACCCAGTTTATTAGAGCCTTCAATAATCATGAGGCGATGAAGAACCTCTGCTAAAACAAGCGTTGATGTATAACCTCTTAGTCTCCCAGACTCTATCCTTTGAAAGAGTTCAAGGCAGGAATCAGCAAACTTCTCAAATTTTGAAAAGTGATAAATAAAGATATTTGAATCAATGAATACCTGTGAATCATCTGCTATCTCAGATAGAAACACTATTCCTCCAGGCAGCTATATTCGGGGTTTAAAGCAGCCTCTTCTATAACCTCTGGAGCGCCTTTAACAATACCCTGGCTGGCCTTCGCCACATTCTTTATTTCCTTAATAATTATCTCAATTTTCTGATGTTCATTTAGCTCTATCTTCTCTAAGGGCTTAAAAACACCATTTTCATATATTGCCTCAATAGTTTTGGACATATTTATTACCTCTGTTTTTAATTAAAGAATAAAGAATTAGGGTGAAAAAGTCAAGAAAAATAGGGGAAGCAGTGGTGAGAAGAGGGAAGAAAAAAATAAAAACAAACAGGGCGGGGATTGCCCCCGCCCTGTGATGTGATTTGCATTTTGTTTTTGTAGGGGTTCAAGATTTTGAACCCCTACGATAGAAAAATATCCTTACTCTTACGGCAGCGCCAATGCCAGATATTGTTGGCGGGCGCAGCCCAGCCTACTTGCTGATATCTTCATCTGTTTACAATTAAATCTGACGCACAGAAAGATTCGTAATCTTACGAAAATCACGAATGTTTCGGGTAAGAAGGGCTGTCCCTGTAAAAAGGGCAGTGGCAGCAATAGCGCTGTCAGCAATATTAATACGATAGTTACGGCGGATGAATCCAGCAGTACGGGCAATGCGGGAATCTACAGGTATAATTGCTACTGTTTCTAAAATAGCTTCGATCTGTTCTACTTCATGGTCGCTGAGTTTAGAAAATCCAAAAAGCTCAATCTCAGTAATTGTAGAAATATAAAGAGGGGTATTCTCTGTAAAAATATCACTTAAAACTGCTACAGCATGTGGGTCATCTTTAAGATAGTAAATTATTGCGTTTGTATCAAGGGTATACACAGGGTTATTTCATGGTATGAAGAAGCTTCCGATCCCATTCCTTTCGCATTTTCTTTAATTCTTGTATAGGTTCAGGCTTCCGATGTTTCCACATACCACGAGCTTTTTCCCAAATTGAAATACGCTCACGGTAAGTGATTAAAGGATATATAGATGTTTTTAATCTTAAATTACTCTTGTAAACCATATGTTGCAATAATACCGCATATAGAGGAAGAAATCAATCTTTTTCTATTTGTCAAAGGAAATTGGGGACAGGGCAAGAAACAAACAGGGCGGGGATTGCCCCCGCCCTGTGATTTGCATTTTGTTTTTGTAGGGGTTCAAAATTTTGAACCCCTACGATAGAAAAATATCCCTAACCTTACGGCAGCGCCAATGTCAGATATTGTTGGTGGGCAAAGCCCAGCCTACGACTGTCTGCCGACAGGCAGGGCAGGCACAGCCCCGCCTACTGACTACAACGCAACGTAAGTAACAACGTCCCTAATGTCCCTTTATTCATTTTTGCAATTATACCAGTCAATACCCCTTATTTACTACAATGTATAAGATTGTATAATTTCATTGACAAATACAATGTATTGCGTGTATACTTTTGAACATAATTTGCTATGAAAGGGCTGTTATAAAGGAAAATGAAAAAAATAGCTTTTCTATTAATAATAATTTTACTAATGATTGTTTCAAAATCTGCCTTTGCAGAACAATACAAGATTAATGATTCAACAAATCTATATTTTGGTGGTTTAGTAAGAAGTTATTATTCTAATGATCAAAGAATTGAGTGGTCTGGTTTAGAAGCAACCTTTGGTGCAGAAGGAGTTATCAATTCTACAATCGAAAAATATATAAGCATTGGGAAAGTAACGGTTGAAGGCGAGTTCTATTTGAATCAGCCCTTTGGAAGAAATATCCTGTCTGATGAATTAAGAGATAAATATAAAACTAATTTTGAAATAGAAACTTTGGAAATTTCTAAGTTAAACATTCAGTTTGAATTAAAAGATTTTGTTATAAAATTAGGTAAAGATGAAACTCCTTTTGGAAGGACTTATTTTCAGACTTTTTCTAATTTTTATTTTGGTGCTCCATTTATTAGAACTGAAGCAATTCTTTGGAGAGAAACAGGGTTATTTATAAATTATAAACCAGGCCTGCTTTCATTAAATCTGGCAGTAGTTAATGGCGAAGAAAATAAAGATACCAATTCCAGCAAGGCTGCAATTGCAAGAATAGGCATCGATGGGAAAAATTATGTATTTGGTGTTTCTGGAAAGTATCAAGATGGGATTGGTTCAGGAAGACAAAAAACATTTAAAAACCATTTCGGAATTGATTTTATGGCCCGTTATTTGAATTTAACTTTATCAGGCGAAGTTATATATGATAAATATGGTCTTTATAGAGATTATAATGAAGATGAAATATTTTGGGAAAGGAGTTTATATTACAGGGATACTTTTTATAAAGATGAAACCCCGATTACTGGAGTCGGTGGTTATCTGAATGTTGGCTATAAGTACGCAAAATTAAGTTTAGATATTAATTATGGATTATACGATCATAAAAAGATAGGGAATCCTTATCATGATGACCCAAATAGCCGCGGAATTTTAAAAATAGCCTATAATCTTACAACTGAATTACAAGTATTCGGAATGGGCTTACTTGAAAATAAACGCAAGACCGAACCATGGAAGAGTGATGCAAAACCTTTTGCATTTGAAGTTGGATTGCAATATAAATTTTGAATGTCAAGCTCCAC
Organism: Nitrospirota bacterium; assembly: GCA_016195585.1. GTDB lineage: Bacteria > Nitrospirota > CAKKRA01 > 9FT-COMBO-42-15 > 9FT-COMBO-42-15 > JACPZJ01. The sequence goes on from JACPZJ010000018.1 coordinate 11,503, forward strand.
ATGTTCCCGGAAGTGAAAGATAACTACATCATTGAACATTGTAAACTGCAAAATGAAAAATGCAGAATGTCATTCTGAGGCGAAGCCGAAGAATCTAATGATTTAGATCCTTCACATTCGTTCAGGATGACACCGAAGTGTCAATTTGCATTTAGCATTGAAGTTTAGCCACTTCTACAAATGGCTAAACTGTTACCCATCCCACTCCTTTTCTTCCTTTGGACCTTTTACACTATTAATAATATACCACAGTTCTGTCATACTGTGGAAGGTATTGTGTTTATCGCTCCCGCCAGTTTCTACCACACCAACGAGCCTCTGCGGGTCATCCTGCTATAAAGCAATTCCTGTGCCAGATCAGACCAGTAGGGCAACTTCTTTATTTTTCAACCTCTTAGAAGTTAATTATAGTTTTATGGTCATCCGCAGGAGTACCTTTTCTTGCATCTGATGTATCTAAAGAGGTAATTGTTCTTAACAATTATCTCTTTCTAATGTATAATCCCACTGAATTCCTGTTGGAATTTATCCCGTACTTGATACGGGACAGGAATGACAAACAAAGAGGCGTATTTAAATAAAATGAGGCAAGGGCAAAGCTCATAAGCTGGGGCGCAATAAAATAAACTTCATCTAACCTGAAACCATTTAATACAGATGAATTAAATTCTGTTACATTGTCATTGCGAGCGTTAGCGAAGCAATCTTAAATCCCCCTCTTTCCCCCTTTATTAAAGGGGGAGAAAAGGGGGATTTGACTTATTCCCTTTTATAGCTTAAAATTTATTAGTTATGAGAAAAAGAATCGGAAATTACGATGTAATAGAAGAGATAGGCCGCGGGGGAATGGCTGTTGTGTACAAGGCCCTCCACACCTCACTTGAGAGGATCGTCGCCATAAAGGAGCTTCATTCATCTTTAAGGGACGACAGGGAACTGGTAGAACGGTTTAAAAGGGAGGCAAAGGCAGCGGCGTCTTTGAATCATTCTAATATAGTTCAGGTCTATGACTTCTGGAATGACAGGAACACCTATTACCTCGCTATGGAGTTTATTGACGGCATTGATTTAAAAACAATACTTGAAAGATGCGAGAAGCTTCCGCTTGAGATAGCGCTTATTATTGCCATACAGATATGCGATGCCATTGACTTTGCCCACCAGAGGAAGATAATACACAGGGACATAAAAACAGGAAATATTATTCTTTCCCGAAAGGGGGCAGTAAAGCTTGCTGACTTTGGCATTGCCTATATAATGGATACAACCGGCTCCAACCTCACCCAATCAGGCATTGTCCTCGGCACACCTGCATATATGTCGCCTGAGCAGGTCAGGGGCGAGAAGCTCACAGAGGCGTCAGACATATTTTCCTTTGGGATTGTTCTGTATGAAATGCTTACAGGAAAGAAGCCATTTGTGGAGGATACGGATGAAAAGGTTATTTATAAGATACTAACAAAAAAACCGCTGGCGCCGAGGCGGCTGAACAATAATATACCTTTCAGGATTCAGAGGATTATTCTAAAATCCCTTCAGAAACGCCGTGGGAAAGGAGGGGCATATCCTTCTATCTCCCGCGGACAGCAAAGATAGCAGCAGCAGGCATCCTCGGACTCCTGCTTATTTCTATCTTTTTATATACAAGGATAATAGAGGTAAAGAAAAAGGGGGAAGTGCCCGCTATAGAAAAAAAGACTGAAGTTGTGCGGCCGCCAAAAGAGGAGAGAAGGCCTAACACCGCTGTTGTCTCAGAGACAGAGAAAAAGGCAGATGCACAGCCTCAACAGACAAATAAGGCAGTTCAGAAAGAGGAGGCAGAAAAGAAGGAGGAGATTTCTGCTGAAAAGAAGGATGAGCCGTCTTTAACGGCTATATTAAAAGATCTGGCAGACAGCGCCATTAAGCAAAAGGAGGCCTTACCCTCAGGAGGGATCAGGGTGATGGCCTATCCATGGGCAAAGGTATATGTGGACGGCGAATATGTTGAAACCACGCCGACATCAAAGGTAATTAAAGTGCCCGCAGGCGAGCACAAGATAACATT
>JACPZJ010000042.1 GCA_016195585.1 Nitrospirota bacterium
ACCGGAGCCTTCCCTCCCATTTGCAATCCAGTCCATGATGTAATCAGGGGTGTTTGATTTCAAATAACTCTGGTCATTTAATGCCCTCGCGCTCTTCCCCTCGCCATTGTCTCCATGACAAAAGGCGCAGTCTGCAAGATAAAGGTCGCGGCTTAACTTGCCCACACCTCTTGCAACATGGCACTTCGCGCATTTTTCAGAGAAGATGCTTTCATCCTTTGCCTGTGGATGCTCCTTTAAAACGCCATGAACCTCTGCAATTAGCGTAAGGGTAATCTTTGGGTTCGCTGCATCATTAGTCATAACATCTATGGTCTTCTTTATTTTTCCCCTCTTTCCTATGGGATTAAGCGTTGCCTTAATCTCTCCGGACTTGCCGGGCTCTATAATATTATTATCCACCTTAACCTCTGTGCAGCCGCAGGAGGATTCTGTATTTTTTATCTCCAGTGTGGAGCCGCCGTCATTGACAAATTTAAATGAATACTCCACTATCTTATCCTCCGGGAGCCTGCCAAAATCGTACGTTGTCTTTTCAAACCTTATCCTCGCCCCCTTTTCCTGTGCAGATGATGAAGATGGAAAAAAGAATAAGATTGCTATAGATACAAGAGATAATACTTTTAAATACCTCATTTTTTCCTCCCAAGCCTCTTCTTTTAACGTCATTGCGAGGAGCCTTAGCGACGAAGCAATCTATATAAAAATAAGATTGCTTCTCTTCGCTCGCAATGACCACATTTTGAATTTTTCTGTAATATGCTAACTTGACCTGTAGTTTACAAACTGCATTGCAATCCCCATGTCTTTTTCCTTCAAAAGCTGGATAATGGACTGGAGGTCGTCTCTGTCTTTGCCGCTAACCCTCAACTGATCCCCCTGTATCTGTGTCTGCAGCTTCAGCTTTGTGTCTTTTATTATCCTTACAATCTCCTTTGCCTTGTCCTGCGGTATCCCAAATTGAAGTTTTAACTTCTGCCTTACCGTGCCCCCTGATGCTGCCTCAACCTTCTCATACATAAGCGCCTTTGGCGATATCCCTCTTTTTATTATCTTTGTTTGCAGGATATCAATTACACTTTTTAATTTCTGTTCATCATCAGAGATAAGGATCATCTCCTTTTCCTTTTCATCAAGGGTGATATTGCTCTTGCTCCCCTTAAAGTCAAAGCGCTGGCCTATCTCCTTCATTGCCTGATCAACTGCATTTCTGACCTCCTGCATCTCTACCTTTGACACTATGTCAAATGAATTTTCTCCTGCCATAATCACCCCTCCTTTTCTTTAGATTATTCTGTCCTTCCAAATATTATCATAGCAGCAATTATCATTGCAATACCAAAACCGCTAATAATACTCATATTAGCTATCAGTGAATAGTTGCTGAATCCGAGGATTACGCCCCTTAGCGCATCAACGCCATAAGTCAGCGGGTTAATAGCCACGAGTATGCCCATCCATCTCGGAAGATTCGTTATCGGAAACATGGCGCCGCTTAAAAAAAACATGGGGAGCACAAGGAAATTCATTATTATCTGGAAGCCCTGCATGGAGTGCATCCTCGCTGCCACAACTATGCCAATGGATGTTATTGAAAAGGCGATAAGAAATATTAAAGGTATAAGTGTTATGACAATTGCAGGGGTGATGTGTACATTAATAAAAGGCGCGAAGATCAGCATGAGGCTCCCCTGAAAGACTGCAACTGTGCTTCCGCCAAAGGCCTTGCCGACTGCAACTGCCCAGCGCGCTATTGGCGCCACCATTACCTCTTTTAGAAAACCTATCTCCCTGTCCCATACAATAGAAATGGCAGAAAAAATAGATGTAAAGAGGATGGACATGCCTATTATCCCAGGATAGATAAAGGTAAGATAGTCGCCCCGAATACCATTGCCGAATGCCCCTGCTATCCCGCGGCCAAGGCCTGTGCCGAGGAGAAAGAGAAATAAGGCAGGCTGTATGGTTGCGCCGATAATCCTCGGCCTGTCCCTCCAGAACCTGCGCACATCCCTGAGCCAGATTGTGTATATCCCCATTAGATTTCGGCTCACCTCATAAGCCTCCTTGCATGAATCTTTAATGCTGTATTTGCCTCTGCGGATTCCTCGCGGATACGTCGTCCTGTCAATTTTAAAAATACATCCTCAAGCGTCGGCCTCCTCAGGCTTATAGAGAGTATCTTAAAATCTGCCTTCTTGATAAATTTGGGCAGGAAGGTCTCGCCGTTCTCCACCTCAAAGTGCAAGCCTTCATCATTTGCTATCACAGAGACATTGTATTCCTCTTCAATCGTCTTTTTTGCCTTATCCCTGTCTTCTGCAATCACAGTAATCACATCACCGCCTATCTCCTTTTTTAAATCAGATGGTGAATCAATGGCAATAATCTCGCCATAGTCAATTATTGCGACCCTATCGCAGTTTTCTGCCTCTGCCATGTAGTGTGTTGTGAGGAAGATTGTTATCTCCTCCTTCTTTCTCAATTGATGAATATACTCCCATATATGATTTCTCGTCTGCGGATCAAGGCCGAGGGTCGGCTCATCAAGGAACAATACCCTCGGATGATGCAGGAATCCCCTCGCTATCTCAAGCCGCCTTTTCATGCCGCCGGAAAAGGTGTTTACCAGATCATCCTTCCTGTCATAAAGCCCAACAATCTCAAGCATATATTTTATGCGCTCCTCCCTTACAGCCTTCGGGACATTATAGAGCATGGCATGAAATTCCAGATTCTCCCTCGCTGTAAGCTTCTCATCAAGGCTCGGCTCCTGAAACACAAGGCCGATGGACTGCCTTACCTCATTTTGGTTTGTGACTACATCAAAAGAGTTTAGCAATGCCTTTCCAGATGTTGGGGTAAGAAGCGTGCAGAGGATATTTATGGTAGTGGTCTTCCCGGCGCCATTCGGGCCGAGAAAGCCAAAGAGCTCGCCCATCCTGACATTAAAGGAGACATCCTTAACCGCAGTGATTGTGCCCTTCTTGGCCTTAAAACCCTTGCTTAGATTCACCACCTCAATAATATTCATCTACTTCTGTGCCTTTGGCCTCTCAATCACCTCAACACCCTTTGGTATCTTAAAGGCAAAGAAGCTCTCTTTAATGCCTGCGTCAATCTTGATATTTAAAAAACTGACATTGGTGATATTTCCCTGAAAGTCAGTGATGGAGAGTTTGAGTATAAGAAAATCCTTTTCAGATACATCTAAAACAGCCTTTGTAATATTCATGCCCTCTTTCTTGGGTGTAAGTTCAAGGAAATATCTTCCGCTGTTCGGCTCTTTTTTATTTTGATAAAAGGCAATGTTAAAATCCTCTCTTATCCTTGCTACATTGGTAATAAAAGAAGTCATATTTAGACTGCCCTGCGGCGCCCTATCCTTCATCACCTGTTTTTCATCAGGGACATAGATTATAATCTCATTTTTATTGATAATAATCTGCTGTCTCCTCGGTTTATCATAATCCCATCGCATCATATCAGGCTTTTTGATGTATATCTTTCCAAATGCCTTCTCAGTCGTCTGGCCGAGTTTTAAAACTGCATCCTGAGAGAAATCTGCCTGATAATCCGTTATCTTTTCATATCGCATCTGTAAATTATCTACAACATCCTTCAGCTCAGCAGCAGAAGCTGAAAAAGGCAGCAGCAAAGTTATTAATAAGACAATGACTTCCTTAATTTTGATTTTTAATTTTTGCATTTTGATTTTTTTCCCCCTTACAAACTTCTCCTATATATTACCTCTCTCTTTCCCGCATTAGGCTGGGAGACAATGCCGTCCTCCTCCATCATCTCTATCATCCTCGCTGCGCGGTTGTAGCCGATGCGCAGCTTTCTCTGTATCATTGATATAGATGCCTGACCTGTAGACACAACAATATCTACTGCCCTCTGGTAAAACTCATCACGTTCATCCTCCATGCCTGCATTCTCTTCCTCCTCAGGCAGGGGGGCCTGCATAAATGCCTCGTATGACGGCGCTGCCTGCTCTTTTAAAAAATCTACAACCTTCTTTATCTCCTCCTCGCTTATATATGACCCGTGTATGCGGTCTATCCTCGCAGTGCCCGGCGGCATAAAGAGCATGTCGCCCCTTCCAAGGAGCTGCTCTGCCCCATTGGCGTCAAGTATTGTCCTTGAGTCTGTCTTTGATGACACCTGAAAGGATACCCGTGCAGAAAAATTCGCCTTGATAACGCCGGTCAGGACATCAACGGACGGCCTCTGCGTTGCAAGTATAATGTGTATGCCTGCCGCCCTCGCCATCTGGGCAAGCCTTGCTATGGCGCTTTCAACCTCGTATGCCGATGCCATCATTAAATCTGCAAGCTCATCTATAATCACAACAATATATGGAAGGCGCGACGGCTCTTCATCACCCTTGCCTTCTATATCCTCTGTCTCGGACTCGTCATGTGATACCTTTTTTGTCTTAAAGGCCGAGTCCTTAATCCTGACCTCTGAGCTGATCATATTATTGTATCCGTCTATATTCCTCACACCCTTTTCAGCAAGCAGTTTATATCTCCTCTGCATCTCGCCGACTATTTTCTGCAGGGCGCCTGCGGCCTCTTTTGTCTGGGTAATAACCGGCGAGATAAGATGCGGTATGCCTTCATAGATAGAAAGCTCAAGCATCTTTGGGTCTATCATTAACAGCTTTACATCATCTGACGTTGCTGCAAAGAGGATGCTGCATATCATAGAGTTTAATGCAACGCTCTTGCCTGAGCCTGTCGCGCCTGCAACGAGCAGGTGCGGCATCCTCGTTAAATCAGTCACAACAGGATTTCCAAATATATCCTTTCCGAGGGCAAGGGGAAGCCTTGCGCCTGCCTCCAAAAATGCATCGGATGATAATATCTCCTTGAAAAAGACATCCTCTCTTACATTATTAGGTATCTCAATGCCGACAACAGACTTGCCGGGAATCGGCGCCACAATACGCACGCTCAATGCCCTCATTGCCAGCGCAAGGTCATCTGCAAGACCCACTATCTTGTTCACCTTAACACCCGGGGCAGGCTCAAATTCATACATGGTAATCACAGGCCCGGGATGGACATTTATCACCCTTCCCTCTATGCCGTAATCAAGAAGCTTTTTCTCAAGTATGCTTGAGTTCATCAGAAGCTCTTCCTTTGATATCCTTCTCGCAGAGGCAGGCGGGTCATTCAGGAGTTTTAATGGGGGCAGTTGAAATGTCCCGATCTTTTTAGTCTCTGCAAAGGTAAAATGCTCCTGCGCAGCGATCTTCTTTGTCTCTGTAATCTTTGGCAGGTCATTATCATCAAATATGCCCTTCTCGCGGATAATCCCCTCTTCCTTCCATCTTTTCTCCTGCTCCTCTTTGATTATCTTCTCTGTCTTGACCCTGTCATAGGCATTAAGGGCATTATCCCAGAACCACATGAAGATTTGTATAAGCGATATATTGGTTGAGATGATGAGCGAGATTATAAAAACGGGAATAGATATGCGCCGCCGCCGAAGAGCTGAAATAGGCCGTCAGAAAGATATGCGCCGACAACGCCAGCCCAGTTCTTTATCCCAGTCTGCTGAGAGGCTGTATTAAAAGAGGGGTCATCGCTGTGATAGCTTATCAGGCTTATTGCAACCAAAAGCCCCAGCGCTATCAGCATTACCCCGATAATCTCATTAAAGCGGCTGTTGTCTTTTTGCTGTACCATAATTTTAATAATTACAGGGTTCGAGGATTCAAGGGTTTTTAAACTACAGGGTTCAAGGATTCGTGGGTTCAAGGGTTCAAGATATTGAGTTTTTCCTTCACTTGTTCACTGGAACCCTTGACCCCTTGAACCCTTCTTTTTCCTTGACCCCTTGAACCCTTTCAAAAAATATTACAGCTCCACTATAATCGGTATTATCATCGGCTTTCTGTCCATCTTTTTTATCAGGAATTTTTTCAGGGTGTTTCTAACCTTTGTCTTCACCAGCACCCAGTCTGCCATCAGCTCTTGCTCAAGCTGGCCGAGCAGATCGCCCACCACCTGCTTCATCTCCCCAATCAATTCCTGCGACTCCTCCTCAAATACAAATCCCCTTGTTACAATATCAGGCCCTGTAACCACCCGGCCTGTCACCTTTTCAACGCTGACAAGCACAATGATAATCCCATCTGCGCCGATCCTCACCCTGTCGCGCAGGACAATATTGCCCACATCGCCAATCACCTTTCCGTCAACAAATACCCTTCCTGCCTGCACCTTTTCTTTTCTAACAGCGCCGTCCCCGTTAAATTCTATCACATCGCCGTCTTCAATAATAAATATATTATCCTTATTAATGCCGAGCATCTCTGCAAGCCGTGCATGATATACAAGATGCCTGTACTCGCCATGGATAGGGATAAAATACTTCGGCCTCACAAGGCACATCATCAGCTTCTGCTCCTCCTGACTTGCATGGCCAGAGACATGGATGTCAGAGACATCTTCGTAGATCACATTTGCCCCTCTTCTGAATAGGTGATTTATAATCCGTGATATTGCCTTCTCATTTCCGGGAATTACCCTTGATGAAAGGACTACTGTGTCGTCTTCCTCTATCTGTATATCCTTATGCTCATTAACAGCCATCCTCGCAAGGGATGACATCGGCTCGCCCTGACTTCCTGTGGTAATTATTGCAATCTTATCAGGGGAATAATTCTTCATCTCATCAAGCTTTATCCATGTCTTCTCAGGTATCTTGAGATAACCGAGATCAAGGGCCACCTGCGCATTGTTTATAACGCTCTTGCCATTTAATATAACCTTCCTGTCAAGCTTTACTGCTGCATCTATCACCTGCTGTATGCGGTGGATGTTTGAGGCAAAGGTGGCAACAATTATCCTCTTCTTTGCTGTCCCGAATACGCGCTCAATTGCCTTTCCAACCTCTTTTTCTGATAATGTATAGCCCTCCCTCTCTGAATTGGTGCTGTCAGAAAGAAGGGCAAGCGTGCCCTTATCTCCGTACTCGCTGAACTTGTGGAAGTCAAGGAGCTCGCCGTCAACCGGCGTCTGGTCAAGCTTGAAATCCCCTGTGTGCACAATCCTGCCGACAGGTGTGGTAATCCCAATGCCAACGCCGTCTACAATGCTGTGCGTAACACGGATAAACTCTACGCTAAAACAGCCCAACTCTATTATCTGCCTCGGCTTAACAGAGATGAGTTCGGATGTCTCATCAAGTTTGTGCTCCTTTAACTTTCCTTTTATCAGGCCAATGGTGAGCGGTGTGGCATAGATAGGGACATTTATCTCTCTAAGGATATACGGCAGGGCGCCGATGTGGTCTTCATGGCCATGGGTTATAATTATCCCCCTGATCTTATCCTTTCTCTCTTTGAGATATGTAATATCAGGAATAACTATATCAACGCCGAGCATCTCCTCTTCAGGAAACATCAGGCCTGCGTCAACAATAATTATATCATCCCCGTACTCAAACACCATCATGTTCAGGCCGATCTCCCCCAGCCCGCCCAGAGGTATTACTGATAATGTCAAAACTCCTTCTCCTCTATCTCGTTAAAATTCATATACTGAACCCAGCGCTTCATTGTATCCATCAGATCCTGCCTTACCCAGTCAAGGCTCTGCCACGGCCTTCCCTCCCACCATACAGGTATGCCCCAGTAATAATTCCAGTTCTCCATCCCGTTGTCCGGCTCTATGCGCAAATCATATTCTGATTTATAATCCGGATCCATTATCTGCGCCCGGCTCTTCCCGTGCCTGTAAATCTGGTTATCAACAATATGAAAGCCGTACTCCTCAAGAAAAAGGACAAGGGTCTTCAGGGTCTCCTCAACAATCCTCTCCACCGCAGCCTCAAAGGTTATCGCCTCCTCTATTGTGTAAGCTTTCTTTGTGTACTCAAAATAGGGAAGTTCCATAACGGCTAAAATTTTAGCATCTTTTCATGCTGATTTCAATACAATTAAAAGGCAGTATCCTAAAAATATCTTGATAGACAACTCCTGCCCATGAAACCAGACAAGAATTTACGCTGGAATCAATTGCTGGCCGGAATCACGCCGGCAGGCATCAATCTGTGCTAATAATACCGCAACTACAAAAAAGCGGAGGCCGTTGTTCAGGACGGCATTCCCATTTTTTGCTACATTCTACCTACAATTTTTTAAAAGCCTCACCAATATCTGGTCTGCCAGCTTTGCAAATTCTGAAATGCTTAATGTTTCCCCTCTCCGTGTTGGTTCTATTTCACACTTTTTAAATGCCTCCTCAAGGACATCTGCGCTTATTCCAAGATTTGCCGCCTTCATAGTATTCCTTAATGTCTTTCTGCGTTGTGCAAAACCAGCTCTCACTACCTTAAAGAAAAATTCTTCATCCCTTGTTTTTACCCTCACCTTCTTGAGGATATTAAAGCTTACAACTGCTGAGGAGACCTTTGGCCTTGGGTTAAATACAGTAGGCGGGACAATAAAATCAATCTTTGGCTCTGCATAAAACTGCACAGCAATAGAGAGGACGCCGTAGTCCTTTCCTCCCGGGCCTGCGACTATCCTCTCAGCCACCTCTCTCTGCATCATCAGGGTCATTGAGATAACCATGCCCTTTGCCTCAAGAAGGCGGAAGATTATTGGCGTTGTTATATAATAAGGAAGGTTTGCAACAACCTTAAACCTGTGTGGTAAATCCTGATAGGTAAATTTTAGGGCGTCTTTCTGTATAATCTCTACATTGCTGAATCGGGCAAGGGAGCTTCTTAAATTCTCAATCAGTCTCTCGTCTATTTCTATTGCAACCACTTTTTTTGCCTTCTCTGCGAGGAGGGCTGTGAGTATTCCGTTTCCGGGGCCTATCTCTACAACAATATCACCTTCTGTTATGCCTGCTGCATCTATGATCTTATTTGCAATATTTTTGTCAGTGAGAAAATGCTGGCCGAGTGATTTTTTTGGACGAATATGCGCGGAATTTAGCATCATTATGGAATTTGAAATTTAAAATTCAATATACCTGCTTTTAATCAGGCCCATCTCATATTTATTGCCTATCAATGGATCAAAGGGAACGACCATAAAACTAAAACCCTTCAGATTTTCATCCATCTTTATCCTCGTTGAATAGGTATAAAAGCCTTCCCATATCTCGCCCTGCAATATCATTGGGGTGCATAGCTCGCAGTAGCTCTCATGCCCATAATCTAATTTTCCCCTGCACGCCTCAACAGTAACATCCGACGGCGAAAGGGGTCCCAGATCCACTGTAACTATCAGCTCTGTTAATTTTTCTCCACCCTCTTCTTCCTTACGGGTAGTAATATTAACTATCTTTATATACTCCCAGCTCTTCCTTACCGTGAGCTTCCACTCTGCAAGCTCCTTTACCTTTGCGTAATCCCTCTTGCTAAGCTCTCTTCTCCTGTCTGAAGAAGGGGCATAGAAGCTGTCTAAATATCCCTTTACCATTCTGTGCGAATTGAAAATGGGCGCAATGCCTGAAATAGAATTCTTCACCATCCTCACCCATTTAACAGGAATCCCATCAGCATCCCTCTCATAATACATGGGGATTACCTCTTCTTCTAATATCCTGTAAAGCTGTTTTGCATCCTGATCATCCTGCTCGTCCTCTGAGGAATAGTTTTTATCATCACCAATCGCCCAGCCCCTGTCGCTGTTAAAGCCTTCTACCCACCACCCGTCCAGAACACTGAGGTTTAGCGCGCCATTTATAGCCGCCTTCTGGCCGCTTGTGCCGCATGCCTCCAGCGGCCTTCTCGGCGTATTGAGCCAGATGTCCGCGCCTCTAACCAGATACCTTGCAATGAACATATCATATTCCTCTAACAGGACAATACGGCCTGCAAATTCAGGGCGTCGGGCAATCTCATAAATCTGCCTTATTTTCTCCTGACCCGGCCTGTCTGCCGGATGCGCCTTGCCGCTTATGATAATCTGTACAGGCCGATCCTTATTGCCAATAATATTTTTAAGCCTGTCCATATCCCTGAAGATAAGATTCGCCCTCTTATATGTTGCAAATCTTCTCGCAAAGCATATTGTGAGCATATCAGGATTCAGTGAAGAAGGAGTTACAGCACGGCCTGATATTTTTGCAATCATCTCCTTTTTAAGGATGTTACGGGCCTCCCACATTTCCCT
>JACPZJ010000044.1 GCA_016195585.1 Nitrospirota bacterium
CCCCTTCCTGTGCAGACCATAAAGAAAAGATTAAATACCCTTGCGCCGAGTCTATGGGAAAGCTCTATGATAGCAGGTATCTCGTGGTAGTTAGAAGTGGTAACAGTTGTCTGAATCTGAAAGTGAAGGCCGAATCTCTTGCAGGACTCAATGCCGTCCATTGCCCTTTCCCATGCGCCTTCCATACCCCTGAAGGCATCATGGTATTTTGGGCCTGCAGAGTCAATGCTTATGCCAATGCCTGCAACACCAGCCTTGTCCATTTCCATTGCTGCTTTATCATCAAGTGTTGTTGCATTTGTTCCAAACACAACCATCATGCCTTTTTTTGATGCATGAGCTGAAAGGTCAAAGATGTCTTCCCTTACAAGCGGCTCGCCGCCTGTAAGAATCAGCATGGCTGCAGGATTAACCTCTGCAATCTGGTCTATCAGCCTCTTTCCTTCTTCTAAGGAAAGCTCGTTTGGATCTTTCTTGGTTAATGCGTCAGAATCAAGGTAGCAGTGCTTGCACCGGAGATTGCACCTTTTTGTGGTATTCCATGAAATAAGGTATGGGGAAAAACTACTCATTCTGCTTATTTCTATCTGCGAGTCCACTAAAGTATTTTTCAAACTTCTTTATTATCTCTTCGTTCTTGCCTGTTCTCTCTGCAAGAAACTGCTTTATTATGCCTATGACCTCTGTTTTCCTTGAATCCTTCATTTTATCCTTTGCCTTGTCAAAGGCCATCATGTTTAAGTCATCAAATCCGAGCCTCTTCATCCTCTTTGTAACCATCATCATGGACTCATCCCTTATCTCTGAAAGGAATTTAGAGGTGATTACCTTATAGCCCTTTTCCTTTGCCTTCTTTGCCATCAGCTTATATATGCCAGGCCTTACGAATTCAGGGGCATTTTCCACCCTCTTTAATGCAGTCTCTTCCCATTTAATATCATCACCCTGTTGAGGGACTTGAGGCTTGGGGCTTGAGGCTTGGGGCTTCATCCCCATCCTCTCCCTCGCGGATGCGGGAAGGAGTTTTTCTACTGCCTCCTCCATGATAGAGGCAGTTATCTCCTTTGCACCCTTATCCTTTGCAAAGGACTCTATTGCCTTCATTGCCATGCCCCTAACAAATGCAGGTATGACCTCAAGCCTTGCCTCTGCATCCTTTGTCCATGGGAGGGAATCCTCATTTATCTTTTTTGTTTCCTCAGAAGGTGTGAAGCTTCTGCTTACAATAAGGATATTGCATGGCGCAAATCTGAGCAGATTTTCTGTATTGCTGCCGATATCAAGGCCGTTAGCGCTGTGCACACCGAGCCTGCCAATAACCAGCAGGGATGGCGATGTATCATTTATATATTTTAGTATCTGCTCATAGGGCTTGCCTGATAAAAGTGTTGTGGTGATCTCAAGGCCGTCTGCCTCTGCGACCCTCTTTGCTGTATTTAGATGATCTTGATAGATCTTTGCCAGTCCCTTGTCTATTATCTCCTCATGGAGCTTCTCCTGTTCCTTAAACCTGAATAGCTTCCCTGCCTCTTCTGAAAGGACGCCGGCGATATTGTTAAAGGCGGTGTAATGAAAATATGGGTCAAAGGCAGAGACTGCCTCAACAGCCGTTCCAAATGCCTTGCCAATTGCCACTGCTGCTTTTACTGCTGCCATTGAATTCGGGCTGCCGTCAACAGCAACAACTATCTTCCTGTCAAATATCCTGTTATTCTTTGTAATCAGGGTATCTGTCCTTATCCTCCGAACAACCCTTTCGCAGACGCTCCCTATCATGCTCCCGTTTACTGCGCCAAGCCCCTGTATCCCAATAATCACGAGGTCATAGGGGGCAGCCTGCACATCCTCAACAATCTTTGCATAGTTCTTTCCCTCGTGGGTCTTTTTTGAGCATTTAATATCTGCAATCCTGCACTTTTCTTCAAAGGCATCAAGAAAGGAATCTGATATTATCTCCAGCCCCTTTGTTATCAGGCCATCATGAATATCCCTCTGCCGCTGTAATTCCTTTTCTTCCTGATATTTTTCTGGCAGGCCTGACTCCATCTGTTTGAATCGGTTATCATGCAGCCTTGCAGCATATACATGATTGCCTGTGAGATGGGACTGGAATTTTTTTGCAATGGCAACACCCATGTCAATCCCAAAGTCCGAATATCTGGAATTGTCTATAGGGAGCAGTATTTCCTTATACATACAACTAATACCTCCTCATTACTTCCCTGATGAAATCTTCAGCAGCACCCCCCTTCTTCCCCCCTTTGTAAGGGGGGAAGAAGGGGGGTATTTTTCAGCGCTATTTTGAGATAGCGCCTAAAGATAAAAAGATTTTCCACTCCTCCCCCGAGTAGGGGATATAGTATACACTAAAAAGTTATAAGAGGGAAGCAAAAAATAGGCCCCAAATCCCGATTTAGACTTTACAAGACCTTACACTATCTGTCATTGCGAGCACCCCCTGTCTGCCGACAGGCAGGGAAGGGTGCGTGGCAATCTAATCACAAAAAGCGAGATTGCTTCGCTTCGCTCGCAATGACAATTTCTAAATCGGGATTTGGGTAGGCCTTCGCCGAAAAAATTGGGGAATTAGTTTTTGGGTATTGCAAAGTCGTTTTTATCAAGCAGGTCTATGCCGCATTGAAGGTTGCCTACCCAGTCAATAAACCTATTGACCATATCCTTTCCCTTAAAATATCTGTGCCCATGCTGCGGAACTATTATTTCTATATCCAATTCACTTACCATTTTCGACCATAATCTGCATGCCTTGCCTGAGGTTATATATCTTTTATGAAAACCCTCCATATATTTTACATGCTCATCACAATCCGCAACCTCCACTACGCTGAATTTTTCTCTATAGATGCCTCCAGAGGGCGGGATAGAAGTGCCGAGGTCGCCTGAAAAAAGTATTTTAGATGTAGTATCGTATAGCTGAAAATTGCCCGGGGAGTGCAAAAAATGGGCAGGTATAAGAATAATCTCGGCTCCATTCAGGTTAAGCCTCATGCCTTTATCCGGTATTGCAACAAAGAGTTCTTTTGCAAAATTACTCCTGCATAGATGCGGAATAAATCTCACCCAGAGGCTGGATACAAATGTCCTGATCGCAAAATTTGTAAACTGCATCCAGTAATTAACGCCTGCGCCTGTATCCGGGTCCTGATGAGAGAGTACAATTGTCTTTATATTTCTCGGTGATATAAATTTAGAGATTTCTTTATAAAGAGGCTGCATCACCTTTATGCCGCCAATATCATAGAGCAGGCCTTCATTATTATGTATTATGAGAAATTGATTTGATTGAATATCTCCTCTGCCGCCAAGGATATCATCAAAGACAATACATTTATGAATATCTTTTTCAAAAATTACCGTACCCATATTACACCCTCTATTTAACGGTGTGTTCATTTTTTCGGGAAAAGATTACCTTATTTATCTCATTTTCAATCTCTGTTTTCCCAGCAAATCCCATGAATATATGCCTTACAATGCCTTCCCTATCAATTATAAAGAGCCACGGCTCTCCGATGACACCATATAGTTCGCCTAATTTCACAGCCTCGTCTTCAGGCCCCCAAAACTTGGAGGCGCGATGGGTCTTTAATATTGGAACTATATCACTGCCATATTTTGGCATAAGGGCATTGATATTCCCCCATACCTTCTCGCAATGAATGCAATGGTCAGGGTTGCCGAACATTAGCGCTATTGCCTTGCCCTCGGCATTTGCCTTTTTGAGGTCCGCGCTTTCAAGAGGGGCCTTGTCGCCTACCTGAACCTTAGATTTTCCTTCAGGCATCCCTCGTAGTCCTGCCTCGGCGAAGGTAAATGAGAGGACTAAAAGAGATAAGAGGGTAAACAATTTCAATAAACCGATTTTCATTTTATTGGCCTCCTCTTACATCAAGCACTATAATTGGGGCTTCTTTAATAACCCCTGTCTTATTCTCTTTATGGATATTATTAGAATGTCCATGAGAATCATCATGGGTATGGGCAGCAGAGGCCTTCTGTGAATCTTCAGATGCCGTCAATTTTTCCTTAACCCCTGGCGGCATGTCAATGCTGTGATAAAATACCTCTTTGCCAGATTTCTTAGCGGTTATAACTATATCATATCTCTTGCCGGGATAGATGGTTAAAGAATCCTGTGCCTTGGGCTGAGAAATAGGATAACCATCCTCATGGGTAATAATGAAATTTTGCGCAAATCTGATCTTATGAGGAAGGTGGCCTATGTTGGCAAGCCTCATTCTAATCCTTTCGCCCTTCTTTGCTTCCATAACAATAGGATTATCTCCTGTAACAGCCCTTTCATTGATTGTGGTAATATCATTATCCAGCATTGTCCTGGGATGGCCTGTGCCATAATGGTCATCCCCATTTTCAGCCTTGCTGTTCCAGTCGCTTATAATATAGACAAACTCCTTATCGGATTTTGGCTCGTCCTTTGCTTCAACAATAAATGCGCCGTAGAGCCCTCTTGTCAAATGCTCTGCCATATTCCAACTGCAGTGATAAAGATGCGTGCCGGCAGGCCCTGCGACAAACTCTCCGTAGGTATATTCATAATCAGGGTCAACAAATATCTCCTGCTCCTGAATGGAGACACGTGGATTTACATAAAGCCCGTGAAAGAAAAGTCCGTGTTTTGCGCTGCTCTTGTTTCTTAATTTAATCTTTACTACATCCCCCTCTTTTACCCTTATCTCAGGACCTGGAAATGTATCATTATATTTCCAGACCATAAACTTTGTGCCATTAAGCTCAATCTCACTATCGGTAACGGTAAGGGTAAACTCCTTTGTCTCGGCAGAGGCAATGGATACAGTAAACAATAAGCAGTAGGCAGTAAGCAGAAAACAGAAAAATAATTTAAGATTTGAAATTTGAAATTTGAAATTTGAAATTTTCTGCCTCATTCCTTCCTCCCTATTATCTCATTTAACGCCGCTTCCAATTCTTCCCGAGTATATAATCCCATGTATATCTTTTTCAATATCCCCTGCCTATCTACAATAAATGTCCACGCATCGCCCATTGTGACAAAGCCGTAGAGTCTTTTTAATTCCAATGTCTCTTGATCTATGCTGCCAATCATATCCTGACCGCCTGCCGTAATAAATGCCGCATCATTTTTATATGGTTCCGCCTCTTTTTCAAGGAGGCTCATCAACTCATCGCAATGATTGCACTGCATCGGATTTGAAAGGATGACAAGCACAATTATCTTTTTTTCTTCATTTGTCTTTTTCAGCATCTCCGTGAGAGGCGCCTTTTCTCCAACCTTTACCTTTGATGTCTTTAGCATCTCCTGAGCTGCAAAGGCATTTCCAGTCAGGAATAAAATCAGAAGGGCTGCAAGTAGTAAGTTTGGCATAAATCTTTTATTCCTCATCTTTTATCTCCATTAAAACAAATGCATTAAGCAAGTTGATTTATATCCATTCCTGTCATTGCGAGCGAAGCGAAGCAATCTCATATTTTGCTGGGATTGCGGAGCCTGTTCCGAGCGAAGCGAGGAATCTCTAAGTTTGCTTCGGCTACGCCTCGCAACCACTCCGCTCCTCGCAATGACACATTATTAATTTCATTTGCGTTACCTATTCCTTCAATAGCTCCTCTATATTATTTTGAAAGACATTAGAGGCTACAAATATCTTATAGACAAATCGCACAACACCCTTTTTATCTATTATAAAGAGCCATGGCTGGCCTTCTACGCCGAATGCCTTTTTTAATTCTATACCCTCAGGCGGAGGCGCTATCATTTTTGCATGCTCAATCTGGGTTAGGATAAAAACAGCGCGATTGTCAAAATTGTTTGTATCCTTCATAATCTCACGGATGTATCTGTCCATCCTGTCGCACCAGGGACAGTGGCTCTGATAGCCCAGCATCAGGGCAATGACCTTCCCCTCCTTATGTGCCTTTTCTAATTCAGGTGTAATGAGCGGCGCCTTATCGCCGACCTTGATCTTGGATTCCCCTCTTGCTTGACCCCTTATAGGAAGTTCTGTGGCAAGTGAGCCTGATATAAAGGCAGAGATGGATAAAAAGCAGAGAAGTATTATAGCAGTAAATAACCTCATAAACTATTTTACCCCCTTTTCATTCAAATATGGTCCAAATCTTTTGTCATTACCCCTTCACCACACTGTTTTTTAAAAAAAAGAGGAGGGCCTTTTTAATGGCCCTCCATAGTTAAGGTTAAGGAATGGAATGTGTTTGCTTAATGTGCATTTTAAACACTACTTTTTCTGGACAACCTTTTTGGCATCTCTTTGTTCAACATCAGAGGCATCTACTGCATCAAACGGTTTCGCGCCTATCTTTGTAGGCTTGCCAAGAGGGTATGCATCCAAATCTATACCACTCCCATCAAGAACCCCGCCATAGGGGCCCTGACCACCCTTTTTGGGATGCAGATAAACAACAGCCATCAAAAGCCCGCCGTGATATACGCCGTCATTGGTGGCATGGGCGACAATGTGGCAGTGCCATACCCATCTGCCATCCTGATTTGCCTCAAATATATAATCCTTTCTCTCGCCAGGAAGGATGGAGACAGAATCGCTTCTCATATCATTATCCGATATCTTATTATTATACGGAGGAACATTCCGTCCATCCCATGCCACCCAGTGAAGGGTGTGCCCATGCAGATGGATATTATGCGGCCAGCTGCCCATATTTACAAATCTTACTCTTATCTTCTGTCCCTGTTGGGCCGCAATGACATTCGGGTATTCATCCGTCCATGCATTTCCATTAATGGTAAACAGGTTATAATGGCCGATATTTCTCGGATGACCAACCTCTACACTCTGCTTCGTAGCGGCAGTGGTTGGTGCAAACCCTTCCTCCTTGGAAAATTTAGAGTCCCATTCATCCAGCATGACAAGAAGGTCTTGATCTACCTTTTCCTCATTCTTGCTGTGAATGATTATGCTGCCATAGAGCCCCATATCCATATGCTCATTGGCATTCACATGGCAGTGATAGATGTGGGTGCCTACAGGAGATGCCACAAACTCATATGTGAACTCCTCATCCGGCTTTACCGGAACCTGCGCCACATTCATTGTGCCGTCATGGGTATAATTGATGATCGTTGGCCCATGTATATGGATGGTATGATTGTTCTTGCTCCTGTTCCTCATTATAACCCTTACAATATCCCCTTCATCTGCAATGATGGTTGGGCCAGGGACAGGGCCATGGGGATTTTTATAACCCTCCACCTTCCCGCTCCCATCACTCGCTATTTTCACCTTATTCGTCGGCACAAATGCCCATACAGGAAACTCCACGCCGGCAATATCCTGTGTGGTCTCAACAGCAGTTATATCATAAACAACTGTTTTGCCGGAGAGTTTAACGCCGAGTTTCTTTGCCTGGCCTACTGCCCACTGGCCTCCCTTAGTTTGGGCATCAACCTTGTTTATAACCTGCGCATGCCCTTCCTTTACAGCCACATCCACGCTGCTGACATCACCCAGGAATCTTATCTCTTTAACAGGCAGTCCAGGCTTAAATGCCCACACTGACGTTGCCGCAAAACCCATGCAAAATGCCGCTGCGGCAAGTAAGAATAATAATCTCTTCATTTTAATACCTCCTTTGTTTATTTTAATTCAAAACCTACATTTGCTGTCCCCTTTGCTGGGACATTCACCTCTTTTGTGAGAACTACAGGCTTGTCGTATAACGGCCTTCCATCATCGTCATGGCCTTTCACCTTCCATGACTCATGCCATACTGTAAGTGTATACTTCCCTGGCGGAACATTATCAATAGTAAAGTTTCCTGCCTCATCAGAGACCGCATGATATGGATGTTCAAATATCATGACATAACCCCTCATATGGGTATGGGAATCGCATGTGATATTTCCTTGTCCCACATGTCTAAGCCTTGACACAATTACCTGATTCTGTTTTGGCTGGCCTTTATTGAGCCTCTGAATGCCATCCACATCTATATTGATATTATGAAGAACCGGGTCAGAATTTATCACTGCCAGTTCTGTCCCTTTCGCCATGGTGATCACATGAGGGGCAAAGAGACATTTCTTCTGGTCAAGGTCTGTCTGTTTTTTTCTGTCTATTGCCTTTCCCTTCTCTATCTTCTCCAGATAAGCAACAGCATACCTTACCCCTCCATCCTTGCCAACAATTAGCGCCTCAGAAGCCTTCTCCTTGCCGCAGAAGTCTTCGTTCTTGTTTACCTTGATAGGGGCCAATTTTGGCGCAGCGCCGGCAAATTTTATATTCCCTTTGATAGCGCCTCCATCCTTTACATCTATCTCGTCATAGGCATAACCTGTAGTCATCCCTATCATAAGGATAGAGACTATTAGTAGTATAATGCTAAAAAATCCTTTCATCCACTTCCTCCTTTCACGAATATTTTTTTTACTCCATGATAAATAAGTCTACACCTCTCACCCCCTCTCTTTATTTAAATTTACAGTTACAGAGCTTGCTTAAATAAGGCACAAGCTCCTTTATCTCTGCGTCTGTCATGGACTTTCCCCATGGCGGCATCATGGTAGACTTGCTTGTTGCGGCCCCGCCATCCCTTATAACATTCTCTACATCTGATGTTGAAAGCTTAGCCATCTCCTTTGCATCTGTGTGATTCTTTGGGTTAACAGGCTGGTCAGGTGTGGCATTTATACCCTTGCCATCGCCTTTTAAACCATGGCACTGGGAGCAATACCACTTGTAATTCTCCTCAGCGCTGGCGGCAAGGGACTTGCTTATGCCAAACATAGTTACTAAGAAGAGAACTAAAGTAACAACGATTATTCTTTTTATCATTACCTTCTCCTTTCAATATCCTTTTTCCATTACCTGATAAGGTAGTGTCAATTAATTTTAAAATCCCCCTTTTTCAAAGGGGGAAATTCCTTTATCCCCCTCTTTGGAAAAGAGGGGTTAGGGGAGATTTATTTAAATGTTGTCACATACTGTGCAACATTCTTCATATCATTATCATTAAGTATGCCTGCGTATGTGGGCATCCTCTTTACCGGAATAAGGGACTTTGGATTCTTTAAATAGGCATATATCCAGTCGCCCTGAAGCCTTTTACCTGCATCAACAAGGCTCGGCGCGCTTAAACCTCCACTCACCTTTCCTGACTTCGGATAGGAATGACATCCATAGCAGCACTGTTTTTTCTCAAAGACAAGCTTGCCCTGAATATTTGGCTTCCCATCTATAATAACCCCTTCTGCTACATCCTTTGATTTTAGGGTCATAAGATATGCTGTTACATCGCCTGCCTCTTTATCTGAGAGTTTTGAGTGATTTCCGGAATTTTTCTTTTCAATAGAGTTGTATTCCATTTGCCTTATTGGTTTTGGGTTTTTTAGCCATGCAAAGGTCTTGTCCGTGTTTGGCCCTGCGGTCAGATGGCAATCGCCGCATTTTTTTGAGTCGTATATGCCTTTCCCCTCTGCCTGACCTGCTGCTGAGTGATTAACAGCTATTATCAGTGTAATAGCCATTGAACATATTAATGCCAATAAAAAATCCTTCATCCTTACATCTCCTTTCCATCACATATTATTTAAATATCATGGGGATCAAGCGCCGACTCTGGGAGGAGGGTTGTTGGCAAATTTGATGTGCCATCAACATGGCTCTTGACCCCCACGCCATGTTAAAGGCCTCTCTAAATCCCCTTCACACCTATGCATAGGTGTGAAGGGATAAAGGGGTGCGTTCCCCTATCAAATAATGCATTCGCCGTGTCCCTATAACCTTTCACTGTAAAATAGCCTCGTCAAACTCATAAACAAAATGGCCTTGGTCTTTTTTTATCAGCGAACACATTAAATCAATCACCTCATTAAAATTTATCCACCCTTCTTTATATGCGTATAGTCTATTTAAAAGGGTTATGTATCCTTCAATGTTGTCCGGAATATATCTTATCTCTTATTCCTCCTTAATAGCCACATCTCTCCAATTATGGCTGCTGCCACGCCAAAAAACGTATACAGATATACTTTAGCCGGCGTTGCTGATTCAAGAATCACATAGTTCCATGTGGACAGGCTCATAAGCAGATTATGTTCGCCATTAGAGCCGTCCCACACATTCAGCGCCATAGGGATAAACCGGCCTTTTTCAAACTGTATGTCGTTTTTATCCTCTGTTTTAAGAGGTCTTTTCATAACTACACGCCATACCCCGTCCTTCCATATACCTTTTCCCTTTACCGCCTGATTCTCAGGAGACTGAACTTTAAGAGGCTGGCTGAAACCGCCTGCATTTGCCTCTTCTATAGAGGGCTTTCCATCTTCTTCCATATCTGCCTTCCATATCCAGAGATTTACAGGATTGCCTGAATCTCCTCTGAAGAAGTGCGGCTTTTTTGTGCCCTCCTGCGATTTAACAGGAAATTGCAGGGCAACTGAATCGCGAAATGTCTC
>JACPZJ010000045.1 GCA_016195585.1 Nitrospirota bacterium
ATACCTGCATATACATCAGGGAGATTCCTTGTGCGCGCGCTTCAGATGAAGGATGCCAAAAAGGTATTAGAAAAGGTAAAGGCGTGTTTTGCAGCAGCAGCAAAGGCAACAGGGGCAAAGGTGAAGATAACAGTAGGCGAAAATGCATACGAGGCATTCAGGCCAAACTATCCGCTATCCGAGGCCTTTAAAAAAAATCTTGCGGCCCTCGGCATAAGGGCAAAAAAAGAGGATGAATACAAGGAGCTCGGCTCATCAGATGTCGGCAATGTAAGCCAGATTACACCCACACTCCATCCAAATCTTGATATCTGCCATAAACAGATACCGCACCATACGTTGGAATTTAGGGAGATGGCCTGCTCTGAATCTGGGATGAAGGGGATGATTGTAGCTGCCAAGGCAATGGCCATGACAGCAGCAGATATTATATTGGATAAAGAGCTTCTAAAAAGGATGAAGGGGCCGCACAGGAAAATATGAGGGTTATTGGTCTTATCTCAGGCACATCCACTGACGGTATTGATGCAGCGCTTGTAGATATTAAAGGAAAGGGCCTAAATAGCAGGCTCAAGCTTCTTGCCTACAAGACATATCCCTATCCAAAGGGTCTAAAAGAGAGGATAATTGAGTTATCTGTAAAAGGTAAGGTAGATGAAATCTGCCATATAAACTTTTACCTCGGCGAGCTATTCTCTGATGCTGCAAATCGTATTGCAAGGGATTCAGGGGTGAAGATGGAGGATGTGGATCTTATCGGCTCACATGGCCAGACAATACATCATATCCCGGAGCCGAGGAGAGAGGGAAGGTTCTCTGTAAGGTCAACCCTGCAGATTGCAGAACCCTCCATTATTGCAGAGAGGACAGGCATTACAGTTGTAGCAGACTTCCGGCCGGGGGATATTTCAGCAGGCGGCGAGGGCGCGCCCCTGACACCGTATCTCCATTATATACTCTTTAATCAGCCAAAGAAATCTACTGTTGTTGTGAACATCGGAGGCATCAGCAATATCACATATATACCAGACAGGGACTTTAATAAAATTGCTGCCTTTGACACAGGCCCGGGAAATATGCTCATTGATGCACTTGTGCACAACCTTACTAATGGGAAGAGGGGCATAGACAAAGGCGGGGCACTTGCCTCCAAAGGGAATATAAATGACTATCTGATTTCATATTTGATGTCCCATCCATTCATAAACAAGAGGCCGCCAAAGACAACAGGGAGAGAGGCATTTGGCGCTGTTATGCTAAAGGATGTGTTGAGGATTATAAAGAACAAAAGGATTTCAGCAAAAGATGCAATTGCAACTGTTACAGCATTTACTGCCTTTTCCATTATTCATAACATCAAGAGGTTCATATTATCAAGGGGAGATGTTGATGCAATATTTGTAGGCGGAGGCGGAAGCAGGAATAAGACTATTTTGAATCTGATGCAAAAGGCAATTGATGCTATCCCTGTTTTTGTTTTTGAGGATGTTGGCTATAATAGCAAGGCCATAGAGGCCATGGCCTTTGCCCTCTTTGCATACGAGACCATCCAGAACATCCCGAGCAACGTCCCCACTGCAACAGGCGCAAGTCACCCAGTTGTAATGGGAAAAATTGTGCCTGGAAAGAATTTTAAACGGCTAAGATAGTTTATAATACGGCGCGACATATTTTTCTCTAAAGCTCTTTAAGAGCCATTTTGTTATTACGCCGGGCTTGCCATTTCCAATCTTTTTTCCGTCCACCCTTGTTACAGGCATGATCTCCATTGTGGTGCTTGTCAGGAAGCACTCGTCTGCATTATAAAGGGCCTCTTTTTTAAAGCTATTTTCCATCATCACCCGCAGATATTTTGACTTTGCAAGCCTGATCACAAGGCCTCTCGTCACACCCTCAAGTATACCGATATTTGTCGGCGGCGTAATAAGGACTCCCTGCTTTACAAAAAATATATTGCAGATTGTCCCCTCTGCAACATAATCATCAATGGTAAGCATTATTGCCTCATAGGCATTCTTTTTTAATGACTCTATCTTTGCGAGTATGTTATTCAAAAAATTCGTTGCCTTTATCTTCGGGTTCAGCGCAAGCGGATGATTCCTTCTGGTATTTACAACAGCCACACTTACACCCTTTTGATAGAATTCCTCCGGATGGCCGTGAAACTCCTTTGGGATAATAACAATAGTGGGCTTTGGGCATAAGGCAGGGTCAAGGCCGATCTCGCCATAGCCCCTTGTAATCTGGATTCGTATATATGCCTCTTTAAGCTTGTTTGCCTGAAGTGTCTTGTAAAGGGCATTCTCTATCTCTGCCTCTGTCATGGGCAGGTTAAAAGATGTCATCTTTGCTGACTGAAAGAATCTTTTCAGGTGATCCTTTATTTTAAAAATCTGGCCATTATAAACCCGCAAGGTCTCGTATATCCCGTCGCCATATAAAAATCCGTGGTCAAAGACAGATACAAACGCCTTCTCTTTGGGCACAATTTTACCATTTAAATATATCTTCATGCCTTCTTAAATCTACCTCCTATCTCCTTTAATATCCTGAATACAGCCCTCGCATCATCCTCATTCATAGAGCCTGCGCCGCAGCTCGGCGTAACAAGACACTGCCTTGAAATAAGCTCTTCTGAAAAGGATTTTGCAATAAGCTGTTTAATATCATTTGTCATTTTATTATAAAGGGAATCCGCAGACTCCCTCCTTATTGCCTCGCTTGTCGGCACAATGCCCCACGCGAGCATCCCGCCTTTTTTAAGAAAATTATTCAGCTCATTCGGATATATGGCAATGGACTTGGTATAGATATATGCGTCAAAATTAATAATGTCTATATCTGTGGCTGCAATTATTGACCAGTCTGTGTTGCCGCAGCAATGTATGCCGGCAATGGCATCGGCGCTGTGTATTGCGCCAATAACCTCGTTCAGGAGCCTTATTACATCCTCCCTTGTAAGTCCAAGATATGTAGAAGAGCCAAAGGCGGAGAGCATGGGCTCGTCAATAAAGATAATGACCTTGTCAGCATAATTCTGCAGCTCCCTTATCTGCCACACAGCCTTCTGGCTGAGCGCCTTTAGGATGGTATCCAGCATATCTGCATCATAGTATATCGGCCTTTTATTCTGGTCAGGTATGCTGAGGGTGAATGTCAGGGGGCCTGTGATATGACCCTTAATATATTTGTATTGTCTGCCTGCCCTGCCCAATTCTTCCATAAAATAATAAAAGCCCGGCGCATACTCCCGCGATATCGCAAACTCCGCAGGGTCTCCTTTGGTGTATTTCTCGTAAAAGGCATATATCCCATCTGCCTTTTTATTTTCATCGCCGATCTCAAACCATATACGCTCCTTTTCATCATCTATCTTAACAAAGGGTATAGCCTCAGAATACTGGGGCATCATGAGTTCCTTAAAACTCCTTTTTGGAAGCTGAGGCCAGAAAGGAATATCCACAGCATCAAAAATGATTTTGCAGGCATCTGCAGGGTCTTTTACAGGCAAACTGCCAATACCTGTTGTTAAACATCCTGAAATAGACATGGTTAAGCATTTGTAGCAGATTGGGTAAAGAGAGTCAAGATGTAATTCCTAAAATAAAAAACCCCGCCCCCACCTTTCCCTCCCCCGCAAGCGGGGTGGGTTAGAGAAGGAACAGGGTTCATATTCATTACGGCAAACTGCCGCTTATTTATTAGCCTCAGGAAAAACTGCTCGGGCTGCAGGAGGAACCGTCAAAGGAGCTGAATGGAGAGAGTATCTTCTCAGTCTCCTTTTCGCCGCATTCGGGGCACACTACATCCTTCTTTTCTGCTGCTGATTTTTGTATGATGTCAAAGATGTGATTGCACTTTTTGCATCTATACTCATAAATAGGCATCTGCAAGTACCTCCTTTCAATGATTTCATTATAGTAAAAAATACGGCCTCTGGCAAGAAAAAAAATGCCTTATTTTTCTTTTAAGATTTTCCCTGCTATTTGAACATCTTTTCTCATCTGTGTTATAAGGGCATCGGTATTTTTAAAGGCCATCTCATCCCGTATCTTCTTTACAAAGGATATCTCAAGCCTTTTCTTATACAGGTCTCCGTTGAAGTCAAAGAGATATGCCTCAACACCAAACCTCTCATTTTTAAATGTAGGCTTATTGCCGATATTTGCCACGCCATTATAGGTGTTATTTCCCTTTTTAACAATAACAGCATAGACGCCGTCCTCTGGTATCAGCTCAGCAGGGGGCTCAATATTTGCAGTCGGGAAGCCAAGTCCCTTGCCCCTTCCGGCGCCTTTAACAACCATGCCGCTTAATGTGTAATACCTGCCGAGGAATTTTGCTGCCTTATCCACGCTCCCCTCTGTAATTAATTTCCTTATGCTGGAGCTGCTGGCAATAGCGCCGTTAACCGTAACAGGCTCAATAACATCAACATGGAAATTGTATTTTTTGCCCAATTCCTTTAGATACTCTATTGTCCCCTCTCTTCCCCTGCCAAAGGCATAATCGTGGCCAACATAGATCTCTGATACACCAATCTTATCAAGCAGGATATCCCTTGTAAAATCCTCCGGGTGCTGCCTTGCAAACTCCTTTGTAAAATTTACGCATATCACTGCATCCACGCCTGCCGCATTAATTAGATTAGTCCTC
>JACPZJ010000055.1 GCA_016195585.1 Nitrospirota bacterium
ATTTGGTAATTGCACTGCATGGAAATGACCCTGATACAGCGCCGATTGCGTATCTAACAGATGCACCTCACAGACTCGGCTGGGAGGAGAGCAGACTTTCCTTTCTCTTTACAATGCCTGTAAAGATGCGTGTTGAAAATGAGCACTTTGCAGAGGTGAGGGTAGGAGCTCTTTCTAATATTGGCGTTGCCCATGATGGCATTGAACTTGATATGCCATTAAATCAAAGTGATGCGGAAGAGGCAGTTGCCTTTCTTAAAAAAAATAACTTTCAGAAGGGTATTTTAGCAGGATTACATCCTTTTGGCAGCAAGCCTTATAAATGGTGGCCATTGGATAGAATTGCAAGGGTAGGGGATTATCTGTATAAAAAATATAATTTACAGCCAATTATCTTTGGCGGGATTAAAGAAAGAGAAAAGGCAATAGAAATGTCAAATATGATGGAGGCAAAGCCTCTGATTGCTGCAGGTGAGCTGAGCATACGCGGCTCTGCAGCTCTTATTAAAAAATGCAGGTTATTTATAACCACAGACAGCGGGCCAATGCACATTGCACAGGCAATGAGAACCCCAACAATAGCCCTCTTATGGTCAACAAGCACTCAAACAGGCCCTGTTAATAAAGAGAGTATTGTGTTATATGGCAAATGCAACAATACCGATAAAGTCTTAACCTCCTGTACAGAAAGTGTTTTGGTTGAAGATGTGATTAAGGCTGTAAATAAATTTATGGAAGGGAAAGCGCTTACCTGACAAGAATTATCACTCATATTTTCTTAGCTCCTTCTCTGAAAGCCCAAAATAGTGGCCGACTTCATGCAAAAGGGTCTTACGAATCTCTTCAATAAGTTCCTTTTCGTTTGAACATATCTCCTCTATATTTTTCTGAAAGAGTATTATCTCGGCAGGAAAAGGATATGGAACATGGAAAAACCCATCTTTTTTGGAATATGGCACCCCGCTGAAAAGCCCGAGCAAGTTTGATTTTTTTAAGTTTAATAGCCTTGTATCTTCTTTACTTGGATAATCTTCTATAATAATTGAAATATTTGTAAAATGTCTTTTGAATTCATCTGGCAGTGTTTCCAGCGCCTTTTCAGCATGTTTCTCAAAGTTTTTTTTGCTTGTTCTAAAGGGCATATTTTATTATATCAAAAAATACTAAAAACTAAATACAGGAGCTGGAATGAGGGCTTGAATATTCCGAAAATATGTGTTACAAATAGAGACAAAAAGCAAATATTTCAAGATATTCGGTGGAGAAATAATTTGACTGAAAGATACAAGATTGCTATACTTATTGAAAATTTTGATAAAAAAGGTGGAAGCGAGAGACGTACATACGAATTAGTCAAAAGACTGAAAGAATTGGGACATGAAATAATGGTCTTTACCCATTCATGGTCAGAGGGATTGGGAGAATCGGGGATTAGATTTATTAAGGTTCAAATGATACGTTGGCCTTTCAGGTTTATGGCGCCTTTAACCTATGCCTATTTTGTAAATAGCGTTATTAAAAGGGATGACTTTGATATCATTCACAGTCAGACAAGGACATACTATCAGGATGTAGCAACACTCGGTGGTGGGTGCCACAGGGCATGGCTTGATGAGGGTAAAAGGTTTAAGTTGTTAGACCCCTTCCACAGGGTTGTTCTATCTATTGAAAAGAGACAATTTCAGGATGGCAATTATAAAAGGATTATTGTTAATTCAGGGCTGAGCAAGAAGGGCATATTAAAATTCTATCCTGTTCCTGAAGAGAGGATAAGAGTTGTCTACAATGGCGTTGATTCAGAGAGATTTAATCCAATAAATAGAGAAGGTTATCGTAAGGAGATACGCAGCAAACATAATCTTTCAGAGAATGATTTTGTGATATTATATGTGGGAAGCGGTTTTAAGAGGAAAGGGGTAGAGTACATAATAAGAGCAGTGGGGGCTCTCGGCAGGGAGTTTATTGAAAAGAACAGGATAAAGGCGCTAATTGTCGGCAAAGACAGGCAAAGACCATATAAAAGACTGGCTGGGAAACTCGGTGTGGATAAAGCAATACACTTTATTGAGTATACAAAAGAGACCGAAAAATATTATGCTGCCTCTGATATATTTATTTTACCCACTTTTTTTGATCCATTTGCAAATGTTACACTTGAGGCAATGGCATCAGGTCTTCCAGTTATAACAACAAAAAAGAATGGGGCCTCTGAAATAATAGAAGATGGAGTAGATGGTTCTATAATTGATACGCCTTCTGAGGTAGATAAAATTGCAGAGAGGATAAAAGCGTTATTAGATTCTGAAATCCGTAATACAATGGGTATAAAGGCAAGGAAAAAGGCAGAGGCCTTTACATGGGAGAGGACAGCGGAAGAGACCTTAAAGATTTATCATGAGATCAGAGCTTCTGGATAAAAATACAGTCAAGAGGATATTAATAATAAGAAATGATAATATCGGCGACTTAATCTGCACAACCCCTATGATACAGGCACTGAAAAAGAGATTTAAGGATGCATCTGTTTCTGTTCTTGTAAACAAATATAATAGGGAGGCTGTAGAGGGGAATAAATTAATTGATGAGTGTTTTGTTTACGATAAATTAAAGCATGGAAGGCATAAGAGTAAATTAAGTGCATGGCTTGAGTTATATAGGGTAATCGCTGAGATTAAAAAGAGGAAATTTGATCTTGTTATTTCAGCGAGGTCAAGCTATTCGCCATCAGTAGCACGGATGGCCTATTTCAGCGGCGCAAGGTGGAGGCTTGGCTATGCGCCTGTAAAGGGTATGCTGCCGAGATTCTTTTACAATATCCCTGTTGCTGTTGAAGGTAAGGTATGCCATGAGGTTGATAAGGTCTTCCAGCTTGTAAGCCATATAGGGATAGATAAGGATGATGAAAGGCTTATAATCAATATCCCAGAGGCAGAAAAAAAGAGGGCAGAGGATTATCTGAGAGAGAAGGGGATAAAAAAGGGTGATTATTTGGCGGCAATGCATATATCAAGCAGGAGGCCTGAGAACAGGTGGCCTGTTGATAGGTTTATTAAGATTGGGAATTATCTTGCAGAGAAGGGAATTAAGGTAGTTGTTTTATGGATGCCAGGTGATGAAACAAATCCATTGCATCCGGGTGATGATGAAAATGCAGAGATGG
>JACPZJ010000052.1 GCA_016195585.1 Nitrospirota bacterium
GGCATCTCACCGCCTGCGCCGCCTTCAAATATACAGAGCTACACAAAGGGAAGCGCTGCATATCTCAACTGGGAAATCCAGACAAAAAACATGGACGGCTCCAAGTTAAAAGACCTCTCCCGATTTATGCTCCTTCGTGCAGATGTGAGGGACAGGGAGACAGGCGGCTGCGGCTGCGCATATATTAAGATTGCAATGATAGATATGGAGAGGCCGGCGACTGCAATTATAAAAGACGATAGGGTGTTTTTTGTTGATACTGGTGATGACCTCTTTCCGCCCGGTCTCACCTATAAAATACCATACAGCTATAAGATTGTTGTAGAGGCAAGATCAGGGTTATTAAGCCCTGAATCAGCGGAGATCATCTTAACACCCATCATGCCGCCAGACCCACCTGTGAAGTTTCAGGGTACTGCACAGAATGGCACAGTAATACTAAAATGGGAGGCGCCAAAGAAAGATGTCAAAGGCTTTAACATCTACAGGAGTAAAAGCAAAGGTGCCTATCCTGATGTCCCTGTTAATAAGGAATTAATTAAAGGGAAGGTAATGAGCTTTGCAGACATAGGCCTTGCACCCGGCGCCTATTATTACATTATCAGGGCAACAGACAGCCCTGCCCCGCCCTTTGACGAAGGCCCCGCATCACAGGAGATAGAAATAATGGTAGAAAAATAGTCCTTGACGAGATAGGTAAAATTAGTTTATGATTTAAGCTGTAGTTTTAAAATATATATAAGGATTTTAGGGAGGTTTTTTGATGAAGGTATTATTAGTATCGCCAGAACTGCAGGATTCCTGCTATAGTTTTTCAAAGAAGGAGGTAAGGTCATTCTGGTTTCCACGGCTGAGCCTTACAACACTCGGTGCACTTACACCCTGAAGAGGCTAAAGAACATGCTGATGCAGTTGTAATTGGCGAGGCAGAAAAGATTTGGCCAAGCCTGCTTGAGGATTTTAAAAAGGGCGAGTTAAAACCATTTTATAAGATGGACACCCTCCCATCACTTGAAGGCCTGCCGCCGCAGAGGCTTGAGCTCCTGAGGCCGGGGGCATATATGACAAACAACTGCCTGCAGTCAAGCAGGGGCTGTCCCTATGGCTGCGACTTCTGCTCTGTAACAACCTTTTTTGGAAATACCTTCAGGCTGCGGCCTGTCAAGGATGTTATAGATGAGATTGCTGCGCTTGACGGCAAATTTGTGGTCTTTGTTGATGATAATATTGCCGGAAACAAGGCATATGCAAGGGAACTCTTCAAGGCGTTAATACCGCTAAAAAAACAGTGGGGAAGCCAGGCAAGCATAACACTGGCAAGAGACCCTGAATTGCTTGAATTAGCAGCAAAGAGCGGCTGCACCTCCTTATTTGTTGGAATAGAATCTATATCGCAGGAGACCTTAGCAAGCGCTAACAAGTCCTTTAATAAGGTAACAGACTATGAGGAATCAATAAAAAGATTTCATGATCATGGCATCCTGATCAATGCAGGTATGATCTTTGGTTTTGATAATGATGATGAGTCTGTATTTGAGAGGACCGTAGATTTCCTTAAGAAGAACAGGGTCGGCCTTGTTCTCTTCAGCATACTCACCCCCTTCCCCGGAACAGGCTTTTATAAAAAACTGGAACAGGAAGGGAGAATAATTGACACGGACTGGTCGCATTACGATGGGAGAAATGTGGTGTTTAAACCCAAAAATCTGTCGCCCGAGGCCCTTCAGGACGGTTTTCACTGGGCTTATCATAAATTTTATTCGGTGCCTTCTATTCTGCAGCGCGTCCTTCCAACAAAGCAGCTCCGTATACCAAGGCTCTACTTCAATTGGGCATATAGGCGGATGGTAAAGAGGGTGCCAAAGGGGGAAATATCACCGCTCTCTTCAATATTGAACAGACTGCAGGGAAAACTCCCTGCAATTGAGACAAAGAACCTTATACCAAATACACTCCAAACCATTAAAGACAAGGTTGGAGACATGTCCGGGCAGATTGAATCCTTTTTAGAGATCAGGGTAAAGAAGAATGAAAGGCTTCAGGCAATCCTTGTGGAGCTTGAGGGAACACTGGACAAATTCAATGCCAATGAGCTTAAAAAAAGAATCCTGTCTGCTGCAAAGAAGGCAGAGATGGATGTTATCATCAACTTCAAGAATCTAAAAGGCGCAACACCTGCTGCCTTGCAGGTCCTCTTTTCTGAAGGAATGCACTTGGGTGGTTATCTTAAGATAAAACTCTTAAATCTCTGCGATTCCTTTACAGAGGGGCTTGGAACATTAAGCCCTGTGTATGTAAGAATCACTGAAGAGGATTTGCATTATTAGTATTTAAAACTACTCTTCTTGCATCCCACCATAGAAACCTTTACAAATCCGTGAGGTTAGTGATATTATAATCACGACTTGAGAATATCCCTATTAACATTAGGAGGTAGCGCATGGATTTTGTCTGGACTACAGATGAAATCGGGCCGGAAAAGGTTGTTCATATCTATGAGCCAAAATCAAATCTAAAGGCAATTGTGGTAATAGACAATACAAGTTTAGGCCCTGCCATTGGCGGCGTACGCATGGCTTCTGATGTAACAGCAGAGGAGGTCGGAAGATTAGCAAGGGCAATGACATTTAAAAACTCTGCAGCAGGAATTCCTCATGGCGGAGGAAAATCGGGGATAATCGCAGACCCGAAAACAGAAAACAAGGAGACGCTCATCAGGCTTTTTGCACAGGCAATAAAAGAGCTTGTTATGTATATCCCTGGCCCTGACATGGGGACAAATGAAGAATCCATGGCAATCATATATAATGAGATTAAGAGGTCTGTTGGCAGGCCAGAGGAGATCGGCGGCATACCGCTTGACGAGCTTGGCGCAACAGCCTATGGCGTTGCTGTTGCAACTGATGTTGCAAAGGACTTTATTAAATTAAACCTAAATGGCGCAAGGCTTGTTGTAGAGGGATTTGGAAGTGTTGGAAAACACTCTGCAAGATTCCTCTCTGAAAGGGGCGTTAAGCTTATTGCTGCAAATGACACGCATGGGACAATCTATAACAAGGACGGCCTTGATATAGATGAGCTTATAAAATTAAAGGGCATTGGCAAGAGTGTGGTTGATTATAAAAAAGGTGATAAACTTGCTGTAGATGATATATTAAAGATAGAGTGCGATATTTTTGTGCCTGCTGCAAGGCCTGATGTTATAAATGAGAAAAATGTGGATTTGATAAAGACAAAACTTATTGTTCAGGGCGCAAATATTCCTATTACTATCGGCGCAGAGAAAATATTGCATGATAAAGGGATATTGAGCATTCCTGATTTTATTGCAAATGCCGGCGGTGTTATTTTTACATCCGTTGAATACAGAAATGGCACAGAAAAAGAGGCATTTGAGGCAGTTAAAACAAAGATAAGCAAGAATACAAAACTTATTTTGGAGAGGGTATATAAGGAAAAGATATATCCACGCGATGCAGCAGAGGCGCTTGCAAAGGAGCGGCTGTTTAAGGCAATGAAATACAGGAGAAGCAGGTAAAACATTTACCCCCTCACCCTTGCCCTCTCCCACAAGGGGAGAGGGAATAATTTCGATCCCCTCCATTTTCCCCCTCCCTTGATGGGAGGGGGTTAGGGGGAGGGTGAAGGAGACTGTCATGACCGAACACCACGGCCTTTTAATAAACGGTGAATGGCGGCAAACAAAAAAGACCTTTGAAGTCCGTACGCCCTTTGATAACTCCCTCCTTGCTATTGTCTCAGAGGCATCAGAAGAAGATGTTAAAGATGCTGTAGCAAGCGCAGAGAGCGCCTTTAAGAAGATTAAGTTAACGCCATCTGAGAGATACGAGATTCTTAAAAGGGCTTCAGAATTAATATCAGAGAGAAAAGAGGAGTTTGCAAAGACACTCTCTCTTGAGGCAGGAAAGCCAATAAAGGATGCAAGGCTTGAGGTCATGCGCTGCGCCTCAACACTCCTTAATTCAGCAGAGGAGGCAAAGAGGATTCATGGCGAGGAGATACCTGTTGCAGCAGCAAGAGGCTCTGAAAACCGCATCTCCTTTACCATCCGCGAACCTATTGGCGTTGTCTGTGCAATCTCTCCATTTAACTTTCCAATGAACCTTGTCTGCCACAAAATCGGCCCTGCCATTGCTGCAGGAAACAGTGTTGTATTAAAGCCTGCATCTTCAACACCGCTGTCTGCCATTAATCTTGCAGGTGCCTTCATTGAGGCAGGACTGCCAAAGGGATTATTGAATATTGTATTTGGCTCTGGAAACACAGTTGGTGAATGGCTGCTTGCTGACCAGAGGATTGGACTTTACACATTTACAGGGAGTCCAAAGGTTGGCAAAAGGATAAAAGAGGCTTCAGGACTGAGAAGGGTTATACTTGAGCTTGGCTCTAATTCTGCAACTATCGTTCATAATGATGCAGATATTAAAAAAGCTGCCTCTGCCTGTGCGCGGGCAGGCTTTGCTTATGCTGGACAGATATGCATATCATTGCAAAGGCTGCTTGTTCATAAAGATATTATGAATAAATTCCTTTCTGAATTTATTCCTCTTGTAGAGAATCTAAAAGTCGGCGACCCGATTGAGGAGTCAACGGATGTTGGGCCATTGATAAATAAAGAGGCTGCAATAAAGGCAGATGCGTGGATTAATGAGGCAGTAAACAGAGGAGCTAAACTTCTCACTGGCGGCGAAAGAAAAGGCTCTGTTGTAACACCTGCTGTATTAACAGATGTTGAAAGGACAATGCGCATTGTATGCTTTGAGGCATTTGCACCTGTTGTATCTCTCATACCTTATAACACTATTGAAGAGGCAATTGATATAGTGAATGACTCAGAGTATGGGCTTCAGGCAGGGATATTTACAAAGGATATAAACATTGCCTTTAAGGCAATAAAAGGGATTAAGGTTGGCGGGATTATGATTAATGATACATCCTTATATCGTGCAGACATGATGCCATACGGCGGCGTAAAAAACAGTGGCATCGGCAGAGAAGGCCCGCGATACGCCATTGAGGAGATGACGGACTTGAAGACAGTGGTGATTAATCTGTAGGAATTCGTGGCATTTAAATTAATGCTGCTTAATGTCTATAGAAAAGAAAATGATCTTTTTACAATTTGTGTCTACATTAAAAGAGGTGGATAAATGGACTTGGCTATTTCAATGCAGGTTATTGAAAGGAAAATACTTCCTAATACACAGGCAGAAGGTTATGCTGAGCATGCACTTAGCAGATCTCTATGGAGTAGAAACGAGGGTGCTCAACCAGGCGGTAAGAAGGAATATCAACAGATTCCATGAAGATTTTATGTTTCAGCTCAAAGATTCTGAGGCTGAACAACTGGTATCACAAAATGTGATACCACATAAGAAGTACTTCGGTGGTTTCCTCCCTTATGCCTTTACCGAACAGGGAGTTGCCATGCTTTCGAGCGTGCTCAACAGCGAGAGAGCAATTTTGGTTAACATAGCAATCATGAGAGCATTTGTGAAGCTGCGGGAGATGCTATCTACCAATAAAGAACTTGCTTATAAATTAGCTGAACTTGAACGAAAAATTGAAAGACACGATGAGGAAATAAAAGCAATTTTTAATGCTATCCGTCAACTAATGGCGCCTCCTGAACCCAAAAAGAGAAAAATAGGCTTCATGGTCAGGGAGCGCAGCGCGAAGTATAGGACACTCAGCCACAGGTAGGGAGTATCCTTCTATTTCTGATTTTTCATATTTC
>JACPZJ010000054.1 GCA_016195585.1 Nitrospirota bacterium
ATGTAATACTCACGTGAGGATGAATTTTCAAACCGCATAATGAACCGATAATGACTCCATGATAATTCGCTACACAGCGTGTAGCGAATCTCATCCGCCTTAAATATTAGGTAAAACTGCCTGAAATTCTTTATATTGGCTTCCGAGAAGCCCTTGCCGAACTCAGTGCTGAGTTTAACAGATAATTCTTTTATAAGCTGCTTTCCGTATTCAGCACGACTTTTGCCTTTCTGTTCTTCCTCTACAATGCGTTTGCCAATATGCCAGTATGCCTCTACCATGGCAAAATTAACGGCAGAGTAAGCTTTTTGCCTTGCCTGTTCTATTATTTTCCGTATGTCGGTAAAAAAGCCCTTGTCGAGATTAGCCATTTCGCACCTCGTTTGGAATGATAATCTTTGCAAGGCTCTCCACAATAGCTTTATTCAATTCCGCTTCTTCTGCTATCTGCTTTTCCAGTTCAGCTTTTAACGCAGTGAATCTTTCCGCAAAATTAAAATCATCCTCATCATCAGGCAGGCCGATGTATCTGCCGGGGGTCAATACATAATTCAATGCCTTTACTTCATCCAATGTTGCTGACTTGCAAAAGCCATGCACGTCTTTATATTCCCCTGATGCTGAGCTTGCCGAAGCACGCCAGTTGTGATAAGTGCCTGCAATCAGGACGATATCTTCATCGGACAAGTTCCTGTTTCTGCGGTTGATTAAATAGCCCATATTGCGGGCGTCTATAAACAGAATCTCTCCTTTTCGCTTTTGCTTATTGCGGCGCAAGAACCAGAGGCAAGCCGGTATCTGTGTATTGAGAAATAGCTTGGTCGGCAGGTTGACAATGCAGTCTATGCCTGTCGGCGCAATGTGATATAGGAAGTGCTGTATCCATGCGTAATTTGCATTATTCGGTGGGGGCGGGAGTTTTTGACCGAGCACACTCCAGCGAGCGTCATTTTGGAGCAGGTCTCCGCTCCAGTCGCTATCGTTAAACGGCGGATTAGCGATGATGTAATCAGCCTTCAGGTCTTTGTGAGCGTCATTGAGAAAAGAGCCTTCATTATTCCACTTCACATTACTGCTGTCTATATGGCGGATGGCAAGGTTCATCTTGGCCAATCGCCATGTGGTCTGGTTGCTTTCCTGACCATAAATTGAAATGCGGTCTGCCGGATTAAGAGACAGCCCGTTTTTCTTTTTCTTATAGTAATCCCTATGCGCCTCAACAAACTTTTCACTCTGCACAAACATACCGCCTGAACCGCAGCATGGGTCAAAGACCCTGCCTTCATAAGGCTCAAGCATTTCAACAAGCAGTTTTACAACACTTGCAGGGGTGTAAAATTGTCCGCCCTTTTTGCCTTCGGCTAAAGCAAATTCACCAAGGAAGTATTCATAAACCTTGCCTAATACATCTTTGCTCTCCTATAGTCGGAAGCTTTGCCCTTCCTTGCAGCCAGTTCCAACGTGCGGAGGGCGGCACATAAAAAACCTTCTCGGCGGTGTATTCGTTTTTATCTTCGGGGTCTGCGCCTTCATAAGCGCCTTTGCCTTCTTTAAGTTTTTGATAGAGTTCTTCAAAGGCATCGGAGATATATTTCAGGAAGATTAAGCCTAAAACAACATGCTTGTATTCGGCTGCGTCCATATTTTTCCGCAGTTTGTCCGCAGCCTTCCAGAGCTTCTTTTCTAACGGTTCATTGTTTTGGTTCTTTTTCTCTTTATTAATCCGAGCCATCAATCATTTTCCTAATTTCATTTTGATTATAAACAAGGGTATTCTTATATATTATTGCCTAAAACATACATATTTCAATAAAATCTGTCAATGAGAATCAATGGAATGCTCCATTGTTCCCCCGGTGTAACGATCTTCAGGCTTGAATGGATATGGATATTTTTGCCGATAAAATGCCTCCTGTCCCATGTAACAAGGAAATCAGCGCCTGAAATTACCGCTGATGCAAGGATAGGCGCATCATCTGGATTAATTACTGTTAAATATTTTGCAACTTCCTTCTGGCGGGGGTCGTCAACTAATACGGGTGCAAGGAGTTTGATAAACTCTCTGTATTCATTCAGCATCTCCGGCAGCTTCTCTTCAATATTCCTGTCTGCTTCAACAATAACCTGTCTTGAGACAATGAGTTCTATCAAGCCGATTTCAGCAAGCTGCAGCACGGCTCTTGCTGCGCCCTTTGAAGATGCTATGCCGGCAATCAATGCGCTTGTGTCAATAAAAACCTTAGGCCTTTCAAGGGTCAGCCCTTTTTTCTTTATGGCGGCTTCGATTTTTCTTGAAACCACATCACCGGCAAGCTGTTTCGGCACAAGGATAAGGACATCGCCGATTTTTAAGACATTGAGCACATCTTCTTTGCCAATACCGAGCTCTTTTCTGTATTCGTATGGGATAGTTAGCTGTCCCCTTTCTCTCAGTTTAACAACAGGCATATATAATCCCTCCTTTCTGATTATCTGATTTTCTTATTATAAGCAAATCAGATATTTATTTCAACCTCTTTATTCTCAACCCGCATCATGCCACAACCCCGCCAGCCATCCCCACTCTGAGCAGCCGAATTCTGCCGCAAAAGACCCAGCCAGTTCAGCCGTCCCCTTCAAATGCTCATCAGGGGGATGCCGTTCATCAGCCGCTTTGCCGTCTAAGCTGTGCGCATAAAATATATTTATTTTGTTCAAACGGAAAATTTCCTGACCCCTCAGCAAGTTTTCTTCAATAAAAAACACAAGCTTCCATTGGCAAAACAGGTGCCTAAATCTACACCTATCAGTAAAAACTGTCAATTCTTGATTTAAGGAAAAAGCTCGGCTCTGTTCTTGACGATGTATCAATGAAAGGCGAGGTAAAGGGGATAAGTGGAATTGAACTTCTGTAATATCAGACGGGGACAGTCCCCTTGTGGGCTCGGCCGTCCCCTTCAAATGTTACTATCACTTTGCCTTCCCCTTTGTGAAGCCATAGGTGCCGATGACGCTGCCGAGTTTTCTGTATTCAAGTGTGCCGGGGCAGTAGGCAACAGGCTCTGCCTTTTCTGCATCTGCCTTGTTTGTCTTTACAATTATCTCCTCATCAAGGTGGTAGGCAACGACTTCTCCTATAAATAAATCATGGGAGCCGAGGGAAATTATCTGTTTTACCCGACATTCAACATTAATAGGACATTCCTTTATGATAGGCGCCTTTATCTTGCTTGCAGGAACAGGTGTAAGCCCTGCGCCGGCAAATTTATCTACATCCTTTCCAGATACAGAGCCGCAGTAATCTACTGCCTCTATTAAAGAAGCAGATGGAAAGTTAAGGGCAAATTCCATAGCCTCCTTTACTATGCCATGCGAATACCTGTTCGGCCTTATGGATATTCCTATCATCGGCGGGTCTGAGCAGAGGACGCCTGCCCATGAGACGGTGATTATATTTGCCCTGCCATCCTTTCCCTGAGAGCTTACCATTATTGCAGGCGCCGGGTTAAAAACAATTGCCGGTGGAAATACCTTTTTCGCCATTGCAGACTCCTTTATTTTATTTCTTCTTTGATCCTTTCCTGTAATTCATCTTTTGTTATAAGACCCTTTTCAACCAATAATTTTGTCAGTGCATCCAGATAGTTTTTTACTGTCACCTCTTTTTTTACAGGGGCTGCCTTGGTCTCATCCCTTATTATCTCAAAGCCCTTGGCCTCTTTAATGTCCGGCACATTGATTTTATGCCGCTGTCCTTCTACAACTTCATCTCCAAAATATCTCTGTATCAGCCTCTTTGCATCCTGAGAAAACACAAGGATAGGCCTAATCTTATAACCTGTTGCAAATTGCAGTTCATCTATTGTCTTTATATCAGAGGGGTCTGTCATTGCAATTGTAATGACCTTGCTTTCATAAGCTATGGGGATGACGCCATATTTTTTTATAAGCTCATCCTTTAGCAGGCCCCTTACATTTTCTGGAATCTCAAAGTCAGAAAGGTCAAGGCAGGGGATATTCAGATGGGCCTCAAAAAAATCAGCAAGTGTATGCTCATTTATGAAGCCCATTTCAATTATGATTTCCCCGAGCTTCCCGCCCCACTGTCTCTGATGCCCTAATGCTGCCTGAAGCTGTATATTATCAATTAAACCAGCCTCAACAAGCATCTCTCCCAGTTTTTTCTTTTCAGCCATAGGCTCACCCCCTCTTAAAATTCATGGCCTGCCGGCAGGGACATTATCTATTAAATGCGAGGGAGAATCCTCCATGCTGTTTTTCACAATCTCAAACCCGGCCTGCTTCCATGCCTCTATGCCGCCTTTAACATTATAGAGATTTTCAAAGCCATTATCCTTTAAAAACTCGCAGGCCTTGAAACTGCGGTGGCCTGTCCTGCAGAAGCAGGCAAAGATTGCCGCCTTTTTATTCAATTCATGAAGCCTGTAAGGAAGCTGGTCCATTGGTATCCACCTTGACCCATTTACATGCTCTTTATAGTATTCCTGCTGCGTCCTTACATCCAATAATATTACATTATCCTCTTTGAGCATCCGTATTGCCTCTTCTACTGATATTTCTTTTATCATTATATTTAACTACCTCCTCATGCTTAAATCCACTTTTGGCGACTCTTTTGCCGCCTCTTCTGTCTGAAAATATTCTGACTGTTTAAAGGCAAATGCAGAGGCTATTATATTTGACGGGAATAACTCCTGCTTTGTATTAAACTGCATTACGCTGTCATTATAAAACTGCCTTGCAAAACTGACGCGATTCTCTGTGCTTGTCAGCTCCTCCTGAAACTGTAATATATTCTGGTTGCTCTTGAGATTAGGATAATTTTCAACGAGGGCAAATAACCTTCCCAATGCCTGTGTAAGCATATTCTCTGCCATCCCCTTTTCAGCTATCCCAGTAGCGCTTACTGCCTTGCTCCTTGCCTGAATAACCTTTTCCAGAGTCTCCTTTTCAAACTCCATTGCGCCCTTTACAGCGCTCACAAGATTTGGTATAAGGTCATGCCTCCTTTTAAGCTGGACATCAATCTGCTTCCATGCATTCTGAACCTGATTGCGCAGGGATACAAGACCGTTGTAGATTATGATGCCCCATAAAATAATGATTATAACAATAGTTGCCGGAATTAATAAAAACATAGGCTCTCCTTTCGTCTATAGGATGAAATCAATTATATCACATTTCTGTTTAATTGCATAACTGATAAGCCAATATGTCTTGAAAAAACTGTTGGCCTCTGATACATTAAGGCCGATGAAGATATATTTTCTATTGATTTTAATTGCCGTTTTAATAGCTGTTTCCGGCTGCGCCTCTGTAAGGGCATGGGAAAAGGGGTATCTTGCAGATAAGATAATGCAGTTTGATGCTGATAAGGAGGAGCTTGCGTGGGAGCTTCATATGTTCCCTGCGAGGGAGGGGGCATCTGGAGGATACGGAGGCCCGGGGGGCGGCTGTGGGTGCAATTAAGATGGAGCGTAAAAAGGGTCAAGGGTCAGGGGTCAAGGGTCAAAAATCTAAATTTGTAAGATTAGATATATTATTATTTTTCTTTTTCATCCTTCTCCCTGCCACAGATGCCCTTTCTGAAGACAGCTTTACATTTAAATATTCCTATTATGAGGACAATAGAAGTGTACGTGTAGATTCGCCCATGTTCATATTAAAAAAGGATCTGTCTTTAAATACAAACGTCTCATTAAAATTTAACCTTGATGCTATAACAGGTGCAACAAAGAAAGAAAATGTAGATGCTGTAACAGGCGCAACAGTTGCTGAGCATAGATACGAATATGGGGCGGCTCTCAGCCATAAAACAGGAGCGGCTAACCCGACCACCTTCGGCTTAGGCTATGACTTTAGCAATGAGAGTGATTATACGTCCCATACATTAAACCTTAATTTATCTCAAGACCTCTTTCAGAGAAATACAACAATAGCAGGAGGATATACGAGGAACTGGGATAGAGTGAGTCCAAATACGAAGGATTGGAATAAAAATAAATATGTTGATACATTTTCCGCATCTATTGCACAGGTTATCACAAAAAAGACAGCGGCATTAATAGGCTATGAGTATTCACAGGTCAAGGGCTATCAGGCAAATCCTTACAAGACAGTGTCAGTCAGCGGCACGCGGTATGATGAGGCGCTTCCAGAGGACAGAAAAAGACACGCGCTTATTGGCAGGATAAATCAATATCTGCCTTACAGGTCATCCATCCAGCTTGATTATAGATATTATTATGATTCATGGAAGATAAATGCGCATACTGTAGACACTAAGTTTTTTAATTATCTTACTGACAATCTTATTTTACGCTTGAGATACAGATACTACAATCAGGACTCTGCATATTTTTACAAAGAAGGTTATGCTTCATTACAAGAATATATCACCTCTGATGATAAGCTCAGCGTCTTTAAAGCAAATCTTTTCGGGTTAAAGCTTGATTACGGCCTTAAAGGGATATCGTGGTTTATGAAAAATAAGATATTGCGGGAGGCGAGGGTTGATATAAATTACGAAAGGTATATCCAGACAACAGGCCTACATGCCAATATTATACAGTTTGGGTATTACATGCCATTCTGAACAGTGTTAATTTAGAACCACTTGAAAATACAAATAAATCTTTTGCAATGCGGACATCCACAACAGATAAAAGACCGGTCAATGGGGTTTTTGTTAAAAACTATTGATTTTCCGTTAAAAATATGTTAATTTACCAGACTGTTATAAAAACCTTGGAAAGGAGTTAAAACTTAGCTTTTAAAATGGAGCGGACTCTCCTTCTCAATACCACCTATGAGCCACTGCGCATAATATCGTGGAAAAAGGCGATCACCCTTGTCTGTCAGGGAAAGGTGGAGATAGTAGATGTCTATGACAAAGAGATCAGGGGCATCACTATCACCTTCAAACTCCCATCTATCCTGAGGCTGCTGAAATTTGTTAACTTAAAAAGGGGCCATGATATTGTAAAATTCTCTCGTGCAAATATCTTTGCAAGGGACAGCCATACCTGCCAGTACTGCGGCGATAAATTTAAGACAGAGGACCTTACCTTTGACCATGTGATTCCTGTTGCAAATGGCGGTAAGAAGACATGGGAGAATATTGTCACTGCCTGCATTGATTGCAACAATAAAAAAGGCAACAGGACACCCGGAGAGGCAAGGATGCATCTTGTCAAGAAGCCTGAAA
Source organism: Nitrospirota bacterium (assembly GCA_016195585.1). GTDB lineage: Bacteria > Nitrospirota > CAKKRA01 > 9FT-COMBO-42-15 > 9FT-COMBO-42-15 > JACPZJ01. Next base: position 7,208 of record JACPZJ010000054.1, read on the forward strand.
AGCCAGGATGGATGCCGACAGTTACCATCACCATTGGCATAAAAAACACACCTGAAAGCTGGCGCGATTATCTGTACTGGAATATAGAGCTTCAGGATGATGCCTGATTTATTGCGAGCAGCATGGAAGCAATCCTGTATCTGCATTGGATTGCTTCCATGTTCAAGGCTATTCCTTTCTTCGGGCTTCTTTGCAAACCACTTTTATTACTGCATGGGCATTAACCATTTACCTCAATAACCTTTTTTTATTTTTGACACCGATTATATTTCTGTGTTAAATTTCAGTTATGCAGGTATTTAAACATCTCAGGATCAGCACAAGGCTTGTCCTTGCCTTTATTGCTATTGCCATAGCTCCAATCCTTATTGCAGGATTCTCTGGTGAATACTTTTCCATCAGCGCCCTTGAGGATACCACCCTCCGACACCTGAAATATGAGGTTTCATCCAAGGCGGATGATATAGAGAAATTTCTGCGCGGCGTGCATACCGATGTCTACTATCTAAGTCAGTTGCAGACCTTGAAGGAATTGATTGATGGTTCATCGGAGAAAAATGACCACACTCCCTTGGTAAAAAGGCTGGAGAAAGAATTTTTGTCATTCTCATTTACAAGGCCTAACTATTATCAGATTCGGTACATTGATAAAGATGGAAAGGAGATTATCAGGGTTGATAGTGACGGCAAGGCGTCAAAAATTACACCTCAAAAGGAGCTTCAGTATAAAGACGACAGGTACTATTTTACAGATGCAATGAAATATCCAAAGGGTATATGCTATGTTTCCCCCATGGACCTGAATATAGAAAGGGGAGAGGTGGAGCTTCCTGAGAAGCCTGTTGTCAGATTTGCAACACCTGTTTTTAATAAAAGAAATGAAAAGATGGGTATAATTATAGTCAATCTGTATGCAAGCTATATTATTGAGCAGATGCAGATGATGAATATAACAAAGGGGGGAACAACCTTTTTAGTAAACAGGGATGGTTTTTATCTATCGCGGCATGAGAACAGGGGCGTTGAAAATCTGCTTGGCAAAGAGCATCTTAAAGAAAATTATCCTCAAGAGATAATCTCACAGTTTTTATCAGGGGCAGAGGGGATTATAAAAGGCGAAAAGGAAATTATATCTTACGCGCCGATTGCAACAGGCGATAAATTATCCAAAGACTATTGGGTTCTTGCCCTTGTATATCCGAGAGAGAATATATTCTCCTCAGTTTTTAATCTTAAGGTAATCTTTTTTATAATAGGCGCAGCCACTGTTTTTACCGCCCTGATTACAGGATTTATTATAGCAAGGCATTTTACAAGACCCCTTTCAGAGCTGTTCAGGGATGTTGAGCTTATAGCAAAAGAGGATTTCAGCTACAGGCTCAATATTAAAACAGGCGATGAATTGGAGGAATTGGCAGAGCGGATCAATCTTATGGCAGGCAGGCTTGAGGAATCCAAAGGCAGGCTCTTAAACTGGAATGAGGATTTAAAGAAAGAGGTGTCAAAAAGGACAAATGAGCTGGCAGAGTCTGTAGATAACCTTACCCTTGAAAGGAACAGATTAGAAAATATCCTTCTCTGCGCTACAGAAGGGGTAATAGTCGCTGATAGTGATAATAAGGTGATTATGATTAATCCCTCTGCAGAAAGGATATTAAAAATAAAAGGTAAAAAGATAATCGGTAAAAGCATATTCCCCTGCCATAAAGAACCGCAAAAGGTGGCAGACTTGTTAAAAGGCATAGATAGAACACCGCGATTCATGCTGACTCAGATAGAAGCAAAGATGCTTGAAATAAGCGTGGCATCCATAAAGGTTGGCAGCAGTATTCATGGTTCTATGATGGTCTTTAGGGATGTTTCTGAAAAA
>JACPZJ010000006.1 GCA_016195585.1 Nitrospirota bacterium
CTGAATCTGCCCTGTTTTCCCTTTAGCATATCGCTGAGTGATTTTAATGGTCGTTTATTCGGCCCCCTTATCACCCTTCCGCGCCTGCCGTTATCAAAGAGGGCATCAACTGCCTCCTGCAGCATCCTCTTCTCATTCCTTATAATTACAGAAGGGGCATTCAACTCATAAAGCCTCTTTAATCTGTTATTCCTGTTTATAACACGCCTGTAAAGGTCATTCAGATCAGAGGTTGCAAACCTGCCTCCATCAAGGGGCACAAGGGGCCTTAACTCAGGCGGAATAACAGGTATCACATCCATAATCATCCACTCAGGCTTGTTGCCTGATTTCTTGAATGACTCCACAACCTTAAGTCTTTTAGTAAGCTTCTTTTTTACAGCAACAGATGTTGCAGCCCTTATCTTATCGCGGAGTTCCTGCCAGAGGCCGTTAATATCAACCCTCTTTAAAAGTTCCTTAATAGCCTCTGCCCCCATATCGGCACGGAAGCCGCTTCCAAACTCAGCAACGAGGGAGCGGTATTTCTCCTCAGTGATTATCTCTTTTTCCCTCACAGGCGCATTGCCCGGATCAATTACAACATATCCCTCAAAGTATAATACCTTTTCAAGCTGCTTAAGGGTCATGTCAAGGAGATTGCCTATCCTGCTCGGCAGCCCCTTTAAGAACCAGATATGGGCTACAGGGCTTGCAAGCTCAATATGCCCCATCCTCTCCCTGCGCACCTTGGACTGAATCACCTCAACACCGCATTTATCGCAGACAATACCTCGGTGCTTCATCCTCTTATACTTGCCGCAGTTGCACTCCCAGTCCTTTGTCGGCCCGAATATCTTTGCACAGAACAGGCCGTCCCGCTCGGGCTTAAAGGATCGGTAATTAATGGTCTCGGGTTTCTTGACCTCTCCATAAGACCATGAGCGTATCTTTTCAGGGGATGCCAGCCTTATCCTGATGGCATCAAAGGTAACCGGTTCTTTTGCCTTCTCAAAAAGGGTATGTATGTCTTGCAAAGTAGACCCTCCTAATTTAGTCCTTGCTCTGTTTAATTAACTCTACATCAAGGCCAAGGCTCTGAAGCTCCTTTAGTAATACATTAAAGGATTCAGGCAGACCTGACTCTAAATAATTCTTGCCTTTAACAATTGCCTCATAAATCTTGGAACGTCCTGACACATCATCTGATTTTACAGTGAGAAATTCCTGAAGCGTATATGTAGCGCCGTATGCCTGTAATGCCCATACCTCCATCTCTCCAAGCCTCTGGCCTCCAAATTGCGCCTTACCGCCAAGCGGCTGCTGGGTGACAAGGGAATACGGCCCTATTGACCTTGCATGTATCTTATCATCAACAAGGTGATGGAGTTTCAGAATATACATATATCCTACGGTAACCTCCCTGTCAAAGGGCTTGCCTGTTCTTCCATCATGCAGGGTTATCTGCCCGTTTACAGGGAGCTTTGCCTTTCTAAGCATATCCTTTATCTCTAATTCTGTTGCACCTTCAAAGACAGGCGAGGCCACATTGAGGCCGAGGGCATGCGCTGCCCATCCGAGATGCGCCTCAAGTATCTGGCCGACATTCATCCTTGACGGCACGCCGAGGGGATTTAAGACAATCTCAACAGGCGTCCCATCCGGAAGATAGGGCAAATCCTCTTCAGGTATTATTCTGGAGACAACACCCTTGTTCCCATGCCTTCCTGCCATCTTGTCGCCAACAGAAAGTTTTCTCTTCATTGCAATATAGACCTTCACGAGTTTGATGACCCCCGGTGGAAGTTCATCACCCTTCTTAAAGCGGTCCATCTTTTCATCAAAGATCGTCTGAAGGATGTCAATCTGGTCATTTGTCGCCCTCTCTATCTCCTCCAGCTTCTCCTGATATTCAACATCAGCAATCTGTATATTCTCAAGATCCTTGTCAGATATCCGTTCAAGGGCTGCCTGTGTAATCTTCTTTTTTTTCTGTAAGACAACCTTGTTAGTCTCAGAATCAATCAGGTCATTAACTGTTGTCTGGTCCACTAATATCTTCCTTAGCTTCCTGTACTTCTCCTCCTCAATAATCCTAAGCTCATCCTGATAATCCCTCTGCAGCCTCTGCAGGTCTTCGCTCTCAATAAGCTTTGACCTCTCATCCTTTTCAACACCCCTTCTTGAGAATATCTTTACATCAACAATTGTTCCCTCTATGCCGGGCGGCACAGTCAATGAGGCATCCTTCACATCCCCGGCCTTTTCCCCGAAGATTGCACGGAGCAGTTTCTCTTCAGGGGTAAGCTGGGTCTCTCCCTTTGGTGTGACCTTCCCGACAAGGATATCACCGGGCATTACCTCTGCGCCTATGCGGATTATGCCGCTCTCGTCAAGATTCCTTAATGCCTCCTCACTGACATTCGGTATATCTCTTGTGATCTCCTCCTTGCCGAGCTTCGTATCCCTTGACTCAATCTCAAATTCCTCTATATGTAAAGAAGTGAACCTGTCCTCTTTCACAAGCCGTTCGCTCACTAGGATTGCGTCTTCAAAGTTGTAGCCCTCCCAAGGCATAAATGCTACAAGAATATTTCTTCCAAGAGCCAGCTCCCCCCTGTCCATTGAAGGACCGTCAGCAATAACCTGCCCTTTTGTAACCCTTTCGCCAATATTAACGATAGGCTTTTGATTTACACAGGTGTTCTGATTTGAACGTTGGAATTTAGTGAGGGTATAGGCATCAAGATCGCTTTCAGGCAATCCCTCCTCTTTGGTGCGTCCTTTTTTTGCTGCGCTCTCTGATTTTACTACGATCCTTGCGGCATCAACGCTCTCCACAACCCCGCTCCTCTTTGCCAGCACTGAGATCCCCGAGTCGCGGCCCACTACCTCTTCCATGCCTGTACCAACAAAGGGCGCCTCAGAAGTCAGGAGTGGAACAGCCTGCCTCTGCATGTTTGAACCCATTAAGGCGCGGTTGGCATCATCATTTTCCAGAAATGGAACAAGGGCTGTGGCAACGCTGACAATCTGCTTTGGAGAGACATCCATACATCCAACCCTGTCAGGTGGAACGAGGACAAACTCCCCTTTATACCTTGCTGATATGCTTTCCCCTATAAGATGACCCTTATCATCCACAGGTGAATTTGCCTGTGCAATAGTAAAATCCTCACCCTCTATTGCAGAGAGATGCACTATTTCATCTGTCACCTTACCCTTTGCAACCTTTCTGTAAGGGGCCTCAATAAAACCGAATTCATTCACCCTCGCATAGGTTGAAAGTGATGTTATCAGACCGATATTCGGTCCCTCAGGCGTCTCAATCGGGCATATCCTGCCATAGTGGCTTGGGTGGACATCCCTAACCTCAAAACCTGCCCTCTCCCTTGTCAGACCGCCCGGACCAAGTGCGCTCAGCCTCCTCTTATGTGTAATCTCGGCAAGCGGATTTGTCTGATCCATAAATTGCGAGAGCTGGCTGCTTCCAAAGAATTCCTTTACTGCTGCAATCACAGGCTTTGCATTAATCAGATCATGGGGCAGTATGGCATCCATATCAAGGATATTCATCCGCTCCTTTATTGTGCGCTCCATCCGGACAAGACCGACCCGGAATTGATTCTCAAGGAGTTCGCCGACAGACCTTACCCTCCTGTTTCCGAGATGGTCAATATCATCAATCTCGCCTTTGCCTACCCTGAGGTTCAGCAGGTATCTGACAACCTCAATAATATCATCAGCCGTTAATGTCCTCTTTTCAATGGGGATTTCCAGCTTTAGTTTTTTGTTCAACTTCATCCTGCCTACAGGGGAAAGGTCGTATCTCTTTGAGTCAAAAAATAGTCCCTCAAAGAGTGTTTTCGCTGCCTCAATGGTGGGTGTCTCGCCGGGTCTTAGCCTTTTATAAATCTCTACCATTCCCTCTTCCTTGGTATTTATCTTGTCCATCAGCATGGTATCCCGAATGGTTGGAAGAACCTGTATCCCGTCAATATACAGGACATTAAACCTCTCAATCTTTGACTTGATTATCTTATTAATCTGCTCCTCTGTAATCTTTTCATTTGCTCCTGCTATAACCTCGCCTGTCTCTGGGTCTACAATATCGTGAAGGCTCACCCTGCCAATTAGCTCTTCCTTTGTAAGGGACATCTCTGTAATGCCCGCAGCCTCCATCTTCTTTATCATAGCCCTGTTTATCTTTATACCCTCTTTTGCTATCACCTCACCTGTCTTGGGGTCTGCTATGTCCATTAATGCCTTATTGCCAATGAGTGTATCAGGATTCAGCTTTCTGCGAAACTTACCCTTGATATACTCTATCTCTTCTATAAGATAAAAAAGCTTTAGGAGCTGTTCGGAGGTATAGCCCATTGCCTTTACGAGTATGGTCACAGGCATCTTCCGCCTTCTGTCAATACGCACATAAAGGATATCCTTTATATCAAACTCAAAATCAAGCCATGAACCGCGATAGGGGATTATTCTTGCAGAATATAGTATCTTCCCGCTTGCATGGGTCTTGCCCTTATCATGGGAAAAGAATGCGCCCGGGGACCTGTGGAGCTGGCTTACGACTACCCTTTCTGTGCCATTGATGATAAAGGTGCCGGTCTCAGTCATAAGCGGCAACTCACCAAGATAGACCTCCTGCTCCTTTATATCCTTGATCCTCTTTGCGCCGCTGTCCTTATCCTTCTCGCTTAATATAAGCCTGACCTTGATCTTCATCGGGGCTCCATAGGTCATTCCCCTTTCAAGGCATTCCCGGACATCATATTTTGGATCGCCAATAGAATATTCTATAAATTCTATTGTTGCAGTATCATTAAAATCTACTATCGGGAATATGCTCAGAAAGGCGCCCTGAAGCCCTGTGTCATCCCTCTTTGCATGCGATATATCCTTCTGCAAAAAACGCTCATATGACATCTTCTGGATCTCTATTAGATTAGGTATCTCCAGTTTTGCTGGTACCTTTGAGAAATCCTTTCTTACCCTTTTCTGGACCCTCTGGGCCTGATTCATTTTACCTCCAAAAATATTTTTGTAAGTTATTACAAAAAAATTTGAACTTCGCTTATAGCAATTCTGTCATTCCCGCGCAGGCGGGAATCCAGTTGTTTTTCAGATACCTCTCATTTTCTCTGAATTCCTGCTTTCGCAGGGATGACTAAGGATAGCCATTATATGGAACAGTTTCTACTTTATCTCTACCTTTGCACCGGCCTCTTCAAGTTTTGCCTTCATCTTGTCGGCCTCTTCTTTAGAGACGCCTGACTTTAGAGGCTTCGGGGCGCCATCAACAAGATCCTTTGCCTCTTTCAGGCCGAGACTTGTAAGCTCCCTGACAACCTTGATGACCTGAATCTTCTTATCGCCTGAACTTGCAAGGATCACATCAAATGATGTCTTCTCCTCTGCGGCAGCAGGGGCTGCGGCGCCCGGTGCGGCAGCGGCAGCAACCGGCGCAGCGGCTGTTACGCCGTACCTCTCCTCTATCTTCTTTACCAGATCAGCTAATTCAATAACCTTCATATTGTCAATATAGTTTAAAACATCATCCATTGTTATATTTGCCATTTTGCTATCTCCTTTTTAAAATTAAGTTATTCATTTTAGTAATGACAAACTCCGTTGTCAATTTACAATTTACAATTTTTGTTTAGCCTGCCTTTGCCTTTAATTCCTTAACTGAATTCAGGGCATAAATTAGCTTCCGCACAATACCGCTTAAAGAACCTGCCAGTCCATAGACAGGGAACTTCATCCCTGCAAGGAACTTTGAAAGAAGCACATCCCTCGGCGGCAAGCCTGCAAGGGCATTAATCTCATTCGGATTAGTAACCCTTTCCTCTACCACGCCGGCCTTGATCTTGAACTGCGCTTCTTTTTTTACAAATTCAGTAAGGACCTTTAATACCCCAAAGGAATCATCATAACTCAGGGCAATCCCCACGGGGCCGTTTAGATGGTCCTTTAACTTTTCAACTGTAGTGCCCTCAGCAGCCTTGCCAGCGAGTGTATTCTTCACAACCTTATACTCTGCCTTTACACCACGCAGCTTTACCCTAAGATCTGTCATCTTTTCCACACCAAGGCCGCGATACTCTGTTAAGACCGCAATCCTGGCCCTTGCAAACCTGTCGTGGAAATCTGCAATAATCTCTGCCTTTTCTGACTTTTTCAAAACCATCCTCCTTTCCTAAATACGATCAGCACAGAGGCGGTTTTTATATACCTTCTTGTCTGCCCCAGCTTGCCAGATGGCAAGGTAAGGCAGGCACAAAATAAGGCGCTATAATATACCTTCATTCCAGCCTCGATAGGCAGCCCCAATCTTTACAAGCGGAGAGTGGGGACGATTAAGCTTTATGCGCCTATTGTCTCTGACCAAAAATGGACTGCCTGTTATAAGAAATAACAGGCCATCGACCTTTACTATCCAATCATATTAGCTGTAACTATCGGATCAATCTTTACCCCAGGACCCATTGTTGAGGACATGGTAATACTCACTAAATAACGCCCTTTACTCGCGGCGGGTTTCGCCTTTACTATAGACTCAATAATCGTAGTTGCATTTTCCAGAAGCTGTTTAGTATCAAAAGAGCCTTTTCCAACAGGGACATGCACAATGCCTGCCTTATCAACCTTATACTCCACCTTGCCCTGCTTTATATCCTTAACCGCCCTTGCAAGGTCAAAGGTGACAGTGCCAACCTTTGGATTGGGCATCAATCCCCTAGGCCCGAGTATCCTACCGAGCTTTCCCACCATACCCATTAAATCAGGAGTTGATACTACCCTATCAAAATCCATCCATCCCTTTGTTATCTTCTCAATGAAGTCCTCTGCACCGACATAATCAGCCCCTGCATCCCTCGCCTCTTTCTCCTTTTCACCCTTTGCAAAAACCAGTATCTTAACCTTTTTGCCTGTGCCATGTGGAAGCAGGACAGATCCTCTCACTGACTGATCCGAATGCTTTGGATCAACGCCAAGCCGCACAGCAAGATCTACAGTCTCATCAAACTTGACATAAAGGCATTTTTTTACTGCATCTACCGCCTCATCTAGTTTATAAAGCCTTTGCGTCTCAAATTTCTTTAAAGCCTCAATGTATTTTTTACCTGCCATCTTTTATAACTCCTCTATAGCCTAAGAATTTATGCTGTTTCAGGGCATGGTTATCATGCTACCTCAATCCCCATGCTCCTTGCAGTCCCTTCAATAATCTTTATTGCGCCTTCTACATCTGCTGCATTCAGGTCAGGCATCTTTGCCCTGGCAATATCCTTTACCTGTGCAGATGTAACCTTGCCGACCTTTTCCTTATTAGGTCTTCCAGAGCCCTTAATAATACCTGCCGCCTTCTTTAACAGCTCAGATGCAGGCGGGGTCTTTGTAATAAATGTAAATGATCTGTCATTATATACAGTAATTATGACAGGTATAATCGTATCCCCCTCCTTCTGCGTCCTTGCATTAAAGATCTTGCAAAACTCCATGATATTCACGCCATGCTGGCCCAATGCAGGACCAATCGGCGGCGCCGGATTTGCCTTTCCTGCCGGTATCTGTAATTTGATATTTGCGACTATTTCTTTTGCCATATCTGTCTCCTTTTATACTTTTTCTACCTGCAAGAACTCCACCTCTACAGGTGTTGACCTTCCAAATATGCTTACCATAACCCTTAATTTTCCGTGTTCGGGGTCTACTTCATCAATCATACCGGTAAAGCCGAGAAACGGGCCATCTGCGATCCTGACGCTATCACCCCTCTGAAACTGCGCCTTTGTCTTTGTTACTATAACCCCTGTCTCTATCTGTTTTAATATATTCTGCACCTCTTCATCCAAAAGAGGGGAGGGCTTATTATCAGTCCCGATAAACCCTGTGACCTTTGGGATGTTCTTTATTAAATGCCATGTCTCATCAGTAAGCTCCATCTCAACAAGGACATAACCCGGAAAAAATTTCTTTGCAGATACCCTTTTCTTTCCTTCTTTTAATTCCACCACATCCTCTGTTGGAACCAGAACATGTGTTATCTTCTCCTCCAGATTTAATGATTTAATCTTTTCTTCTATGCTTGCCTTCACCCTTCCTTCAAAGCCTGAATATGTGTGAATAGCGTACCACTGTTTTGCCATTATATATAGCTCCCTATTTTATTATGAACTTGACCGCCTTAGTCAATCCAATATCAGCAACCGACAGGAACACAGACACAATAACAACAATCACAACAACCACTACTGTTGAATTGAAGGTCTCTTCCTTTGAAGGAAAGGTAATCCTCTTAATCTCTCCTCTTACCTCTTTAAAAAACTCCTTTATTTTTTCAATCATAATGTATTGTCTTTACTAAATATGGCAGGCCAGGAGGGATTCGAACCCCCAACACCCGGTTTTGGAGACCGGTGCTCTAACCGTTAGAGCTACTGGCCTGTTATTTAGTCTCCTTATGTGAAGTATTTGTTCTGCAAAATTTACAATACTTCTTAAGCTCAAGCTTATCCGGTGTATTTCTTTTATTCTTTGTTGTTGAATAATTTCTCTGTTTGCACTGTGTGCAAGCTAATGTAATTATCTCACGCATTTTTTACTCCTTTTTTTTACTCTATGACCTCTGCTACTACACCTGCCCCTACTGTCCTGCCGCCTTCCCTGATAGCAAATCTCAATCCCTGCTCCATCGCTATTGGCATTATCAGCTCCACTGCCAAGTTAATATTGTCCCCGGGCATCACC
>JACPZJ010000056.1 GCA_016195585.1 Nitrospirota bacterium
CCAGAAAATATTGATAGGGTAGAAAGTCCAGAGACCTGATGAGCCGGTAGCCTGCTTTCTGAAATTCCTTTTTCACTTCTTCTTCTGATATCTTGTGCGCCAATGTGCGCGGGCCAACAGGGAGGGGCTTTTTGTAAAAGTCTACAATAACAATCCTGCCATTTGGCTTTAGCGTAGCAGCGAGCTTCTTTAAATAGTTCAACCTGTCTTCAATATGATGGTATGTATTGCATATAAATATAACATCAACAGACTTTGCTGCCAGTTCAGGGTCATCCGGTTTAACAACTCTGGCCTCATAATTCTTTAAGTTCAGCTTGCGTGCATCCTCTCTCATATACTTTACCATTGAGGATTCTATATCAAGACCAATGGCCATGCCCTGAGGGCCGACAGCCTTAGCAAAGAGCCGTGTAAAGTATCCTGTGCCAGCGCCGATATCTACAACAATATCTCCAGATTTCAGATTCATTTTTTGCACTACCTCATCAGGCTTCTGCCATTCAGCCCTGTCAGGGGACTCAAATATCTCTACCCATTTCTGTATGTCGCTGAACTGCTGTTGTGCATGGGGCTGCTGATGTTTTTGCTCCCCTGTCCATACTGTTGCGGGATATACAAGAAATAATATAATAAAAAGAGCTGTCAGTTTATTACCAAAAAACTTTGATTTCATCTTCTTTTACCTCCCTGTCTGCCCACAGGCAGGTTAGCTATATCCATACTCATTGAAATTGACTTATATGAGTGCGTCAATGCACCGATTGAAATAATATCAACGCCTGTCAGTGCAGCCTCTCTGACATTTTTAAGATTTATATTTCCTGATGCCTCAACAATAGCCCTTTTATTTATCAATGCCACGGCCTTTTTCATTATTTCAACAGGCATATTATCAAGCATGATTATATCCGCTCCTGATGCAAGCGCCTCTTTTACCTCTTTCAGGTTCGTTGTCTCCACCTCTATCTTCATTGTATGCGGGATGTTTTGCCTTGTCATCGCTACTGCCTTTTTTATACTGCCTGCAACCATGATATGATTATCCTTTATCATCACAGCATCATAAAGGCCAAAGCGGTGATTGTGTCCGCCGCCAATAGCAACCGCATATTTCTCAAATATTCTCAGGCAGGGCGTGGTCTTTCGCGTGTCAGCAATTTTGGCTTTTGTCCCTGCGAGCTCATTTACAAAATGCGCTGTCAATGTGGCAATCCCAGAGAGCCTTTGTAAGATATTAAGCGCTGTCCGCTCACCTGCTAATAAAGCCCTTGCACTGCCTCTTATTTTCAAAATAGTTGTTCCCTTTTTAACCCGCACTCCATCTTTACATGAGGTAAACCTGACATTGACATCAAGCTGCCTGAAGACCTCCTCTGCAATAGGGATGCCTGCGATTACTGCATCCTCTTCCAGAACAATCCTACCTATAGCAGCAGCCCTTTCAGGGACTATTGCCTCTGTTGTAACATCGCCGCTTCCAATATCCTCAGAAAGCGCCTGCCTTACAAAATCCACAATCACCTTTTTTGGTATTTTCATTTTTATATTCTCAGCGCCTCTAATTTCTTTATACCATCTTCTATCTTATTCAATTTTTCTGTCAATTCTCTGTATTTCTCCTTCTCCTTCTCCACCACATCCTTTGGCGCCTTGTTGATGAAGTCCTGATTAGCGAGCTTCTTATTTATAAATTCTATCTCCTTCTTTATTTTTTCAAGCTCCTTTTGAAGCCGGGGCAGCTCCCCGTCAAAATTCACAACCCCTTCAAGGGGGATATAAATCTCTGCATCCTTTAACACGGCTGTTGCAGCTATATGCGGCTTCATAATATCACTGCCTATTTTAATCCCCTTTGCCTTTGCGAGGAATTTAATATATTCAGAATGCTGCCTGTAAAGATCAGCCCTCTTTCCTTCTGCAGCCTTTAATAAGATATCTATCTCAACTGAAGGCGGGATATTCATCTCGCCGCGAATATTTCTCACGCAGCTTATCACATCCTGAAGAAGCCTTACCTCCTCTTCAATAGCATCATTAATCAGGCTTTCATCTGCCGAAGGGTAGGGGGCAAGCATTATTGATTCCATACCGCTTACTGCGCCAAGCTTGGGCAGCCTCTGCCATATCTCCTCTGTGATGAATGGCATAAAGGGATGAAGCAATCTCAATGATGTCTCAAGGCTGTGGATCATTACAGTCTGTGTTATGTTTCTTTTATCAGCATTGTCCTTTTTATATAGGACAGGTTTTGCAGCCTCAAGATACCAGTCGCAGAACTCATGCCAGATGAATTGATAAATAGCATTGGCTGCTTCATCAAATCTGTACTCCTGTAGGGATGCTGTAATCTCCTTTGTCAGCCTATTCAGCCTGCTTAATATCCATCTGTCAAAGATATTATATCCTTTAATATCCTTTTTAATGTCTCCCTTTACATTCATCAGGGCAAATCTTGATGCATTCCATATCTTGTTGCAGAAATTTCTGTAGCCTTCTATCCTATCCTCTGAAAGCTTTATGTCCCTGCCCGGTGATGCCATTGCAGAGAGCGTGAACCTCAGCGCATCTGCCCCGAACCGGTCAATCATTATCAGAGGGTCAATAACATTTCCACGCGACTTGCTCATCTTCTGGCCATCTGCATCCCGCACAAGGGCATGGATATACACATCCTTAAAAGGCACGTCATTCATAAACTTAAGACCCATCATAATCATCCTTGCAACCCAAAAGAAGATGATGTCAAAACCTGTAACAAGCGTGTCTGTTGGATAGAATTTAGACAGTTCTGTTGTCTTCTTTGGCCAGCCGAGCGTGGAGAATGGCCATAAGGCAGAGGAGAACCATGTGTCAAGCACATCCTCATCTTGTATAAGCTTTGAAGAACCGCATGTGGGACATTTCAAGGGGGCGGTCTTTGTTACAATCGGAGTGAGATTTTTCTTTAGTATATTAAGATAGATAGGAACAGTTCCTTCATCGTCATAATGGCAAGGTTTTAATCCTGACTCTGTTTCTCTTACAAAATCTATTTTGTTACAATCAACACAATACCATGCAGGTATCTGATGCCCCCACCATATCTGGCGCGATATGCACCAGTCCTTTATGTTTCTCATCCATTCAAAATATGTATTCTCCCAACCTCTGGGAATAAACCGTGTTTTGTCTCCCTCCACCGCTTTAATAGCTTCTTTAGCAAGAGTCTCCATCTTTACATACCACTGAGGTGAAAGATATGGCTCAATAACCGTTTTGCATCTATAACACTTACCAATAGTGTGTTTATGATCCTCTGCTTTTATTAAAAAATCTTTCTTTTTTAAGATGTGTATAACTTTTTCTCTTGCTTTATGCACATGGAGGTCGCCTACCTGTTTCATAACTTCTAGTTCCACATCCTGAAGATATGGGTTTATGTGGGCATTTTCACTAAGGATATTTATCTTTTTAAGGTCATGCCTAATCCCTGTCTCAAAGTCATTAAAATCATGGGCGGGCGTTATCTTTACAGCGCCAGTGCCAAACTCTATGTCAACTATTGCATCAGCAATTATTGGAATCCTGCGAGATGTAAGAGGCAGTAAAACCTCTTTGCCTATGAACTTATTATACCGCTCATCCTCAGGATGAACAGCCACTGCTGTATCGCCAAGCATAGTCTCAGGTCTTGTTGTTGCAACAGTTAAGAATATTTTCGGATCATCTACAAAGTGATAGCGAATGTAATAGAGCTTTCCTGAAACCTCCTCATGCTCCACCTCTATATCAGAAAGGGCTGTCAAACACCTGGGACACCAATTGATAAGTCGTTCAGCCCTATAAATAAGTCCTTCATCATACAGCCGTACAAAGACCTCTTTCACAGCATACGAGAGGCCCTCGTCCATGGTGAATCTTTCCCTATTCCAGTCGCAGGATGAGCCGAGCCTTTTAAGCTGTTTTATTATTGTCCCGCCTGACTCCTCTTTCCACTTCCACACACGTTCAACAAATTTCTTTCTGCCAATGACATATCTCGTTAACCCCTCATTTGCGAGCTGCCTCTCCACTACATTCTGTGTTGCAATGCCTGCATGGTCTGTACCCGGCATCCAGAGGACATTGTATCCAGCCATCCTTTTATAGCGGATAAGAATATCCTGTAATGTGTTATTCAGGGCATGGCCCATGTGCAGCGAACCGGTTATGTTTGGCGGCGGGATGACAATGGCATAGGGTTTTTTATCTGAATTCTCGTCGGCATGAAAAAGGCCTTTCTCTTCCCAGAAGGCATACCATCTATTCTCTACATCCTTCGGCTCATAGGTCTTATTTAATTCCTGAGACATCGTTATATAAGCTCCTCCTTTAAAATTTTATAATAATAACATCATTCATAGCTATTGTAAAGAGGTTGCAGCAGCCCAAATCCCGATTTAGACTTGATAACGGCTCGTCTTTGCTGTCATTGCGAGAACCCGAAGGGTTCGTGGCAATCTCATATCAAAAGGCAAGATTGCTTCGTTTCGCTCGCAATGACAATTTCTAAATCGGGATTTGGGAGCAATCAGGTTTTTCTTGACCGTGCATGAAAAGTGTGGTTTAATTTCTAAATATTAACCAAGGAGAGCTAATTATGAATACTGAAAGGCTGAATGGTGTTGTTTCTATTAAAAATGGAAGGCCTCAGATAATTAACCCCGATGCCTTAAAAGGTCTTATGGATGATCTTATCTATGAGGCGGTGTTTACGAGGCCGCTTGAATTTACATCAGTTGTCCTTGCTGCTGCTGTAAGGGAAGGATTTAAAGGCCCTGTCTTTATTCAGGGCGACCACTTTCAGCTTGTTAGAAGGAATTTTCTTTCAGACCCGGATGCCGAAACGAATTATTTAAAAGGTTTGATAAAAGAGGCAATAGAAGCAGAGTTTTATAACATAGACATTGACGCCTCCACACTTGTTGACCTTGAGAAACCGACAATTTCCGAACAACAGAGGCCGAATTTTGAAAAGACAGCAGAGCTATCTGAACATATCAGGCAGATGCAGCCAGCAGGGATTACAATATCTGTTGGAGGCGAGATAGGCGAGATAGGAGGCAAGAACAGCACACCTGAAGAGCTGCGGGCATATCTTGATGGGTTTAAGAAAATCTTTAGAGGCGCAAATGGCCTGAGCAAGATAAGTGTGCAGACAGGCACAACACATGGGGGAGTTGTACTGCCTGACGGCACCCTTGCAAAGGTAAAGATAGACTTTGATACACTCAGAGTTTTATCTGACATAGCAAGAAGAGAATACGGCCTCTCAGGCTGTGTCCAGCACGGCGCCTCCACACTTCCGGAGGAGGCATTTCACATGTTCCCTGAGACAGGGACATCAGAGGTGCATCTTGCCACAGGCTTCCAGAATATAATATACGATAGCAAACACCTGCCTGAGGAATTCAGAAAAGAGGTTTATGGCTTCATAAAACAGGAATATGCCAAAGAGAAGAAAGGGGACCAGACAGAGGATCAGTTTATCTATAGCACACGGAAAAAGGGATTCGGGCCTTTAAAAAAGAAATGGTGGGATATACCCTTGGCTGCAAGAGAGCCTGTTATGAAGGAGCTTGAGGCCATGTTTGAACTGCTTTTTGGTAAATTAAAGGTGGGGAATACAAAAGATGTTGTAGCAAGGACAGTAAGGCCTGTGGTTGTTAAGAAAGAGGTAAATCCTGAGGTATTGGGCGGTTGAAGGGAGGAGACTATGCCTGCAATAAAAAAAATCGGCATCATCACAAGCGGTGGGGACTGCGGCGGACTTAATGCAGTAATCAAGGGTGCAGCCAAAAAGGCGCACTCGCTGGGGATAGAGACAGTAATCATCCCCAATGGCTATGCAGGGCTATATAACCTTATAGACATGGACAAGCTTGTAACGCTTACACCTGAGAGGGTGGGGCTTATAGATGCCACTGCTGCCGGTTCAGAGGCAGGAAACTCAAGGGTGAAGATCAGGAAGATTGCTGATGATAAGAAATATGAAAGGATAAAAAATGGCCTAAAGAAATTTAAGATTGACGGCCTTATTATAAGCGGCGGAGATGATACTGGCAGTGTTGTTGTTGATCTTCTTTCTCAGGGCATCCCATGCGTCCATGTGCCAAAGACCATGGATCTTGACCTTCAATCATACAGTGTAGGCGGTGATTCTGCAATCAATAGGATAGCAGCCTATGTGAGGGACTTAAAGACAACAGGCCTGAGCCATAACCGCATTATGGTGATAGAGGTATTTGGGAGATATACAGGGCACACTGTGTTTTGCGGCGGCGCTGCTGCAGAGGCAGACTGCATCCTGCTTCCAGAGATACCTGTTGATTTTGATGTTGTGTACGGGCATATGAAGGCCACATATTTTGCGCGCGTGGAGAGGAGCGATGTTAAGGCAGGCACATATATTATTGTTGCGGCAGAGGGCATCAAGACAGCAGGCGGAGAGCTTCTCTATGACGAATCTGCCGGAGCCGATGCCTTTGGCCATAAGAAACTTGCAGGAGC
>JACPZJ010000053.1 GCA_016195585.1 Nitrospirota bacterium
AAATATTCTTTTAAAGCAACCCCTGTCTTCATTCTCACTCTGACTCTTTTAATTCAAAGGGCTTAAGCAGTCTGATGCCATTTTTATCTTTTAATAAAATCTCCACCTTCTTCTCTGCCTCATCAAGCCTCTTTAAACAAATTTGATAGAGCTTTACCCCTTCTTCAAAAAGCTTAATGGAATCATCAAGAGGAATATCCCCTGCCTCAAGCCTATTTACAATCTCCTCAAGCCTCTTAATCGCCTCTTCAAACCTTATTTCTTTCAAAAAAAATCTCCCTGTTTTGTTACCCTACATTAACAAAAAGGGCTTGTGGTGTCAAGTAGTATGAAATTCAGAGGCTATGCTGATTTTCAACTGAACTATATTTTTAACACAATAATAGATAAGGTAGGAGTTTATATAAAAAAGGAAGGTCTTAACGAAAGATAGTTTAAGAATGAGCGTTCCTTGTATTTTAATTACAGCTCATTTGACAATTACTTCTTATGGTGCGCTCTTATAAAATTGCTCTATCGTATTCACCATAATAATGCTGAATACAAGCCATGAAAACCCTGCAGCATATCCTCCAAGCACATCCGTAAGCCAGTGCACATTGAGATAGATGCGACTTATACCAATAAAAATGATAAGAAGGATCGATATGAAAAATATTATAAACCTTAATGTTTCACTCTTTATCAATCTCCATGTCATATAGATTAGGAAACCATATGCTATCACTGCTGAAAAGGCATGGCCACTCGGGAAACTATAGCCATGAGCCGTTACCAGTTGTTGGGCTGGCCGTGGTCTGTGAAAAAAGAGTTTCAGAAGGGTCAGGACTATTTCTCCACCGCCAACTGCTAAAAAGATATTAAAAAGCTCCCACCAATATCTTTTATATAAGAGATATAGGGTCATTGTACCAGTCACGAACATGGCAAGATAAACACCACCAAGATTGGTTATATCCACCATAAATCTCGTTACCTGATGACTAATAACTCCCTCTATAAACCGCTGTATCCTGAAGTCAAGGTAAAACAGCGCCTCCTTATCTATAAGATCCTCAATAATTTCACCAAAGGATAAAAGGGCAAGCATAAGTAGAATAATGCCCGTTGTGAGATTTAATCCGTACCACTCTCCGGCACTAAAACGACTTTTCACGAATTCCCATGTCTTCGGAATCTGGGATGACACCTTTTTATCAATCCAGCCAACCTTCTCCTGAATCAATCGTCTCCTTTTCGTGAGAAAAAAATAGAGAAATATAATGAGAGCGCCACAGATAAATGCAAGGAGACCAAAACGGCCGAGGTATCTCTTGATCATATCCCAGCTATTGCCGGCAAAATAGCCGAGCAAAGAAAATGCTGCTGCCCACGCCACGCCGCCAGCTATATTAAAAAATAGGAACTTAGGATAATACATCTTAGAAATGCCTGCAACAACCGGGGCAAAGGCCCTGAGCCACGCCATGAAACGGCCAAAGAACACGGTCTTCCCACCATGTTTGTCAAAGTACCCCTTAGCCTCATCAAGATACTCCTTTTTGAAAAAGAAGTATTTTCCATATTTCAGGAAAAACCCTTCTCCAAACCTGTGTCCGATAAAATATCCCACTGTGTCACCCATAATCGCACCTACTGAGGCAACCCATATCACATCGCCCAGTTCAAGAATTCCCCTTGATGCCAGTAGTCCGGCTATAACCACCATGCTTTCGCCGGGCACAAGAAAGCCAAGTAATGCCGAGGTCTCAAGAAAGGTCATCAGGAATAAAACATAGTATCCCCAGTGATTGAGATGAGGCAATATAATGTTCAGAATGTATTTTTCCATTGCATGTTAGGTTCTTATAAAAATGTCTTATCCCGTCTGGACTTAAAATAACTTAAAAATAAATAAACTGCAAGCAGGATTATAATTACTAAAATCCCAATATGCTCAATCCTTGTTACATCTTTTTTTATAATTTCCAGACTGTTGCCGCCTATATACCCTACCCCAACCATTACAGCAATTGTAAAGATAGAAGAAATAGCATCTGCAATAATAAACTTCAAAACAGGCATCCTCATTATACCTGATACAAGAAATATCTGAGCTCTAAGGCCGACCAGATGCCTTCCTATCAAATAGAGAAAGATGTCTGCCAACAATATTCCTGAATAAACAACAGATAATGCGGGAAAAGGGGTTATCATATGTGTAGAGATTAAGAATCCGCATAAGATAAGTGTGGCGTCTTCAGGAAATGGAAAGCCAATCCCTCCTAAAATCAGGAGGATGAAGAGACCCAAATATGGGAAGTGCTCTATAATCGCCAAGTAAGACATTTCGTGCTATAAAATACAAATGTTATTTCTCATTTGCATAATTCCTGTAAAAAATCCTTTTGCCAGCCTCTGCCAGTGCTATGTAAGAGAATAAGATAATGCTCAGGGCAAGGAGAAAACCTCCTGATACTGGCCGAAAACCAAGAAGGCCAGAGAAAGGAAGATAAGGGATTACAATAGTTATAGCAGCAATCATCAACGTTGTAAATAAGAGGTATTTACTGGGCCTGCTCTTAAAAAATGGCTTCCTCGTCCTGACCGCGAGTACAACAAAAGAGGCTGAAAGCACAGATTCAACAAACCATCCTGTCCTGAAGAGCGCAGGATCAGCTTTCAGAATCAACAATAGTACCCCAAAGGTTATGTAATCAAAGATAGAACTCATCAATCCAAAAAATATCATGAATCTCTTTATGAAATTGATATCCCATTTCCTCGGTTTTTCCAGAAGCTCAAAGTCCACCTCATCAGTAGCAATCGTCATCTCAGGAAAATCTGTAAGAAGATTTGTCAAAAGAATCTGCTTCGGCAGCATAGGAAGGAAGGGTAGAAAAAGGGATGCCCCTGCAACGCTGAACATATTCCCAAAATTGGCACTTGTTGCCATGAAGACATATTTTAAGGTATTGGCAAATGTTTTTCTTCCTTCTACCACACCATCTTTTAAGATTTTGAGTTCTTTTTCAAGAAGCACTATATCTGCAGCTTCTTTTGCTACGTCCACTGCGGTGTTCACTGATATTCCCACATCTGATGCATGAATTGCCGTGGCATCATTTATACCATCTCCCATGAATCCCACAACATGACCAAGTTTTTTCAATGACAGGATAATCTTTTCTTTCTGATTTGGGTCAACCTCAGCAAATATATTGGCACCTTCTACAGCATGGAGTATAGCCTCGTCACTCATATTGTCAAGCTCCTCTCCTGTTACCAGTCCCTTAAAGGGAAATCCAACACTCTCTGCAGTATATCTGGAAATAAACCTGTTATCGCCTGTAATGGTCTTAAGCTCAATTCCTAGCTTGCTCAGGTCCGATACCATCTTTTTTGCATCGCCTTTTGGAGGGTCAAGGAAGAGTAGAAATCCAAGGAGTATCATCTCTGATTCATCTGTCTTACTATATACCTTCTTTTCTTCAACTTTCTTGTATGCAAGTCCCAGGATACGAAGACCTTTCATGCTCCATTTATGATAAAGCCTGTTGATATCACCCAAATATGAATTTATCTCGTGTTCTTTCCCTTCAATCTCTATATACTTGCATGCATCTAAAATGCTCTTTAATGCTCCTTTTGATATGAGGATATCTCCATTGACCCGTTCTTCTACAACTATACTCAAACGTCTTCTTTGAAAGTCGTAGGGTATCTCGTCGACCTTCTCATAGCCAGATATATCTTGTTTCTCAAAACTGACAATAGCTTCATCAATGGGATTTTTCAGCCCTGTTTGATAAATTGAATTTAGAAATGCATAAAAGATAATTTTTTTATCTTTATTTTGTTTTATATCGAGATATTCATGCAGATAGACCTTTCCTTCTGTTAGGGTGCCTGTTTTGTCCGTGCAGAGGATGTCCATTGTTCCAAAATTTTCTATGGATGCCAGTCTTTTCACTATTACGCCCTTTTTCGACATGGCCTGTGAGCCTTTTGAGAGATTTACACTGATGATTGCAGGCAGAAGCTGGGGGGTCAAGCCCACTGCGAGGGCAAGGGAAAACATAAGTGTTTCTATAACAGGGTGATGGAAGTAGACATTTATGGCAAAGACTATAAGGACAAGGATGAGCGTGACCTCCATCAGGAGGTATCCGAAACGTCTTACGCCTCTCTCAAAGTCTGTTTCAGGAGACTTTAAAATCAGCCTGTCGGCAATCTTGCCTATCTCTGTATTGACGCCTGTTTTAACTGCTACCGCAGCGGCTGTCCCGCTTTCCACAGTAGTTCCCATAAAGACGCAATTTGTTCTCTGAGCGAGGGAATGACCTTGAGGGGAAGATTGAATGCCTTTTTCTACAGGAAATGTCTCACCGGTCAACATAGCCTCATTTACAAAAAGGTCTTTCTCCTCAATCAGAGCGCAATCCGCGGGGATTAAGCTTCCGGCAGAGAGAAAGACAATATCTCCGGGGACTATTTCGTCTGTGAAGACCTCCTTTTTCTTCCCGCCTCTTGATACCATTGTCTTTGTTTTAACAGTCTGAAGTAATTTTTCTACAGCATTTGTGGCGCTATGCTCCTGAATGAAACTCAAAAACCCGCTTATAACAATAATGGCAAGAATAATTGCGGTATCTGTGAAGTCCCTTGCAACAGCAGATACGGCGCTGGCAAATATGAGAATGAGAATGATGGGGCTTTTAAATTGACTAATAAAGAGGGAAAGAGCGGATTTCTTTCTTTTCTTTTTTAATATGTTATGGCCAAAGATTGTAAGACGGTTTTCTGCCTCGGCCTGAGAAAGGCCAGAAAAAGATGTCTCAAGGAGCTTAAATAAATCTTCAGTTTTGATCTCCCAATATCTTTCCGGTATATTCAATTCCGCCTCTCTCTATTTTTTAACTAAAAAGTATTTTTCCATTAAGAACACCACACCTAAAACCAGTAACAGAAACGATATTGCAAAAAGTCTATCTACTGTAACCTGGTAGGCCGTGAGCATGATCTCCCTCACTACGGATATAATGCCCAGTTCAATAACATTCTGGACCATTATTTTCCCATCAATGAAATAGTTGATCAGGATGGCAAAAAGCTCTACATGGATGATAGTAAATAATATTTGGGCAATTATAAGCGATGGATTTTCGTGTAAAAGATGTACAGAAAAAAGGGTGTAGGTCTCTTTTATTAATGCAAACACAATGGCAAAGAGCAGCATCAATATCATTATGTTCACTATCAAATTCAGGTATTGCGATAATTTTTGTTTAATTAGATTATCATATTTTCTCTGTATCATTTCACTCCCCCTTATAATCCAAATTTTCTGAATAGATAATATTTAGGGAAATCAATGCCCAGTGTGAATAATGCCGAAAATCCAAGAACAACAATGATCTGATGCAATGTGAGTGATGGGACAAAGACGCCGTATATGCCTAACAGTGCAAATCCGATTATAGTAGCCGCACTCAGGATTAATAATTCCCTGCCGGGCATGGATGACCAGAAGTGTCTCCTCTCCCTTACGATCAATACCCTGAACTGGCTGTTAAATATAAGGTTCAGCCTTACGAGGGTGCGCAGCTTTTCCCATTCAAGATGAAAGTATTTCAGGCCGATCAGGGCTACGAGGATGCCTTCTATATAGTGATTAAAAAAATCATTCCTGAAAAATTTCCAATGCTAACTTGCACTCCACTTCTTTTGATTGAAATCGATCAAATTTTTACATAACCTGTTTAAGCATGTCAAGAAAAAAAGTGGCTGTCTTAGGGGGCTTTCAGGGTGTCCTTTTTGAAACAACACATATCAGACTCCCCTTATTCAGCCTGATATTAACCTCGTCTCCCTCTTTTACCTCGCCTGCCTCTTTTATAATCTTCATATCAGGTATCTTCATTGCTATGCTGTAGCCCCTGCTAAGGGTTGCAAGCGGAGAGAGGGCATTCAGCTTGCCTGCCGCTGCTTCCGCCTGTTTCTTAAGCCCGTCCAGATAACGGCTTATTCTTCCTGATAGCCTTATGCTTAAATCGTCTATCCTCTGGATATACTCATTTATCCTTGTGGCCGGGTCTTTCATTGCCCTTATCTCCTCACGAAGGGCAGACCGCTTTGCATCAAATAGTGTCTTTATTCCATTCTTAAGCCTTGAGGAAAGATGGCTCATGCTCTCCATGAGGTCTATCTTGTTTTTTACCACAAGCTCAGCGGCAGCAGATGGCGTTGGCGCGCGAAGGTCGGCAACAAAATCAGCAATGGTAAAGTCTATCTCATGGCCGACAGCAGATATCACAGGTATCCTTGAGTTGTATATTGCCCTCGCAACAACCTCCTCATTAAATGCCCAGAGGTCTTCAAGAGAGCCGCCGCCGCGGCCGACTATCAAGACATCAATATCCTTAAACTCGTTCATCTCTGCAATTGCCTTTGCTATCTCAGCGCCTGCGCCCTCGCCCTGAACAGGCACAGGGTTTATTATTATATGCACATTGGCAAATCTGCGGTTGATTATATTCAGCATATCCCTGATTGCAGCGCCTGTCAAAGAGGTAATAATCCCGATTTTTCCCGGCAGCAAAGGAATCGGCCTCTTTCTTTCCGGATCAAATAATCCCTCTTTTGCAAGCTTCTCCTTTAACTGCTCAAAGGCAAGCTGGAGCGCGCCGATGCCCCGCGGCTCCACAAGGTCTATTACAATCTGATACTCTCCCCTCGGCTCATAGACAGTCAGTCTTCCATGACAGATAATATGAATACCGTCCTTTAATTCAAATTTTATATTCCTTGCAGAGGATTTAAAAAGAACTGCCTTTATCTGGCTTGCCTCATCCTTTAAGGTAAGATAACTGTGGCCTGAGGCGGGTATGCGCAGGTTTGATATCTCCCCTTCTATCCATATATCATAAAATGATTCTTCAAGATCAGACTTAATAAGGCTGGTAAGATCGCTTACAGTGAGTATCCTTCGCTGGGGCAGGTCTAAAGATATTTGCATCTAAATACCCTTTTTGTCTTTTATTGAAATCCTCTCAATTGCCTTTGCCCTGCCTGTTGAGGTATCAATATCAAGAAAAACAGCAGAGAGTACGGCCGGGCCTTTGGCCATATCAAATCTCTTTGGCATCTGGGTCAGAAATTTCTCAATGGCTGATTCCTTTTTTATCCCGATTACAGAATTTGACGGGCCTGTCATGCCCACATCAGTAATATATGCTGTGCCTGCTGGAAGTATCTCTTCATCTGCTGTCTGGACATGCGTATGGGTGCCGATAACAGCGGCCACCTCGCCGTCAAGGTGCCAGCCCATGGCAATCTTCTCTGATGTGGCCTCTGCATGGAAGTCTAATATAATTGTCTTTGTTTCTTTTTTTATCTCAGATATAAGTTTCTTAGCGGTCCTGAATGGGCACTCAAGGGTATTCATAAATACCCTGCCTGAGAGATTCAGTATGCCGACCTTATCAACACCGCTGCCAATAACCACCCAGCCAAACCCCGGCACCCCGTCAGGATAATTTGCAGGCCTCAGCAGCCTCGGCTCCCTGCTGAGATAATCCATTATCTCCTTCTTATCCCAGATATGATTCCCAGAGGTGAGGACATGAATGCCCTTCTCCAGCATCTCCTCTGCTATCTTGGGTGTAATGCCAAAACCGCCGGCGGCATTTTCACAATTGGCAATGATCAGATCAGCCCTGTATTCGTCAGAAAGGCCGGCAAGCTGTTCCAAAAGGAATCTCCTGCCTGCCTCTCCGACTATATCTCCAATAAAAAGAACCCGCACTATTATCCCTTTCTGCATGTATGCTGTAATATCTCATAGACCTGTAGGGACAGACCTAAGTGTATGCCCTCATAATAAGGGCGAACACATGGGTTCGCCCCTACAAAAATTATCTACTATTTTGCAAACTCCACATATCTGCTCTCCCTGATCACC
>JACPZJ010000061.1 GCA_016195585.1 Nitrospirota bacterium
AATATGTTTAAACTTGTCATCCTTCTTTAATTCACGGCACACCTGAAATCCATTCTTCTTTGGGAGGATGACATCAAGGATTATCAGGTTTATATTACCGCTCCTCGCAATCCTCTCCCCCTCTTCACCGTCCATGGCTGTTACCAGATCATGGCCAAGACCTTGAAGGGCTGACTGAATCAACTGAAGCTCTGAATAGCTGTCATCTACAACCAATATCTTACTCATCTCGCCTCCTTAATTATAACTATATAAAAAAATAGGATATTTTTCTTCTGTTAATAAATAAAATATATCACAGGAATCTGTTACTGTCAAGGAACGCCCCCTACAAATATTGAGGCTGCTTTCTTAACGGCTTATGCGAAACAGAGGCATCTGTCAGCAGATTAGCAGTCAGAAGGACATACAATATCTTGCAGACCTCAAACTCGCTCATATGGCTTTCCTTTATTATACTATTTATATCCCTTTTACCGTCAACAAGGTGAAGGATCTCTAACTCCCTGTCGCTTAAAGTAATTTCCCCTAATTCCTCTGCATTTGTAATGAGCTTTTTTAATACAGCATCACGATTGCCTATCTTTTTGTTAATCAACTGCCATTCATCTACCCTCCTGACACCCTCAAGGATGATATCATTTGTAGACAATTCTGTAACAATATCTTCTATCTCCCGCGGCATCAGCTCATCAGAAAAATGGAAATTTCCCTTCATCCATGAAAACAGTTTATACATGGATTCCTCTGTATATCCCTTTACCAGATCCCTCAGCTCCTCAAGGGTAATCAGCCTCTTATTTATCAAGACCTCTTTAAAATTATACCTCTCCTTTAAAAAATGCTGAAGCTGCACCCTGCTCAGCTTACCGGCATTAACAAGGACATCCCCGAGGGCCTCATTTGCATCCTCCCAGAAAGAAACAAAGACAATCCTCCCGTTCCTTAAATAGATATTCACCTTATTCTCACCTGATAAAAGAGAAAGGCATCCTGTTAACTTCTGTATCCCTATAAGCTGCAATACATCAGGAAACCTGAATACAGACAGATTGCCGTGTAACAATATATTCTTCTTATTAAGCTCAACAGCATCTTCCGTATTGTCCATCCTTACCTTTAGAATCTTCTCACGCAGGAGGTCAGGGAGTGTCTCGGTAATATAAGAGATCACCTCATCCATTACCTCTCTAATTACTAATTCAACTATGTTCTCTGTCCCCTCACCCTTCTTTTCCCTTAACTCAGGTTCGCTTACCAATGGCTCAACTATCTCATTGATAGAGATGCCCTCTCCAATGTTATTAGCGCTGGCAGAAGGCATATCTTCTGCCGTCTTTTGGCTCTTTATTGCAATATCTTTAAGGCTTGAATTTTTGCTAACGATCTCGCCTATCTTTGAGATCAGGTCATTCGGCTGGAATGGCTTTGTAAGATACTCTGTAATCCCTAACATCTTTACAAACTTCCCGCCAACCTCATCGCCTTTAGAGGTAACAAGTATCATTGGAATATCTTTTAATTCAGGGTCTTCCTTTATAATCTTGCAGACCTGATAGCCATTCATCTTAGGCATGATAAAGTCAATAAGGATAAGTGCGGGGCGTTCTTTTCTTGCCTTGTCAATCCCCTCTATTCCGTCAGAGGCTGAAATAACCTCATACCCCTCCTCCTCCAGCACCATTTTTAGGAGTTTCTGGACAGTGGGGCTGTCATCCATTGCAAGGATTTTAATACGGTTCATAGTATCACTCATAAATAAAGGGGCACTATCTCACATCACCAGCCATGGCTGGGGAAAAAATAACTTCTCATAGGTCATCAGGGCATATCTGTCTGTCATGCCGGCAATGAAATCGCACACAAGCCTTTCTGTATTATCCCCTAACCGCTCCCTCGGTATCTCAGAAAAGACCTCCTCAGGGCGCTCCATATAATATGAGAAGAGGTCCTTTAATATCTTTTTTGCCTTTAAAAACTCCTTGTGAGTTACTTCACTTTCATAGACATTTTTAAATAAAAATGCCCGCAGATCTTCTGTTACTGAAAGGATATCCTCAGCCATTGTAATCTCTGTCAGGTCCCTTTCAAGGCTTGCATAGATAACCGACCTCACCATTGTATCAATCCTTTTAGAGTGCGTATCACCAATAGCCTTGATAATATGAGGCGGGGTATCCTTTTCCTTTATTATGCCTGCCCTCAGGGCATCATCAAGGTCGTGATTTGCATAGGCAATGCCATCAGAAGCCCTTACCACCTGGCCTTCAAGGGTCTCTGCCTTATCCTTTTCTCCCTTAGAGAAAACATTACCTTTGCCCTTTGAATGTTTAAGTATACCATCCCGCACCTCCATAGTCAAGTTAAGGCCATGACCATCTTTCTCAATAAAATCAATAACTCTGAGGCTCTGCTCATAGTGGTTAAAACCTCCCTTTACTATCTCATCCAAGAAGGCCTCACCTGCATGGCCAAAGGGTGTGTGGCCAAGGTCGTGGCCGAGGGCAATGGCCTCGGTTAGATCCTCATTAAGCCTCAATGCCCTTGATATTGTCCTTGCTATCTGTGCTACCTCAAGGGCATGGGTAAGCCTTGTGCGGTAATGATCGCCTGTGGGCGCTAAAAAAACCTGAGTCTTATGTTTTAACCGTCTGAAACTCTTTGAATGGATAATCCTGTCCCTGTCCCTCTGAAAGACAGTTCTGATATCACCCTCTTCCTCAGGCTGAAGTCTCCCCTTGCTCTTTGAGCTGAGACATGCCTTTGGATGGAGTGTCTTTTTCTCTATCTCCTCTGTCTGCTCACGAATGGTCATGGTAACACCTCGCCTTCCCTTATTCAATGACCTCAAGGATAAGGTCTTTTGTTTTCACCTTTTCCGTTCCTATCTCTATCCCTGATAAAAATATCTCCTCTGCCTCTTTTAGGCGCTTATCGTCATTGTAATAAAACATTGCAATTTGTTCACCTGCCTTAATATAATCCCCAGCCTTTTTGTTTAGGATTATCCCTGCTGAATGGTCAATGGTATCCTCAATCCTCTGCCTCCCTGCGCCGAGCATCATAGAGGCAATTCCGATCTTTTCTGCATCCATCCTCTGGATATATCCCTCTTTCTGAATTATTATCTGTTTCATTTTCTTTGCAGATGGAAGAAGGCTTGGCTTAAAGGCTGTCTCTGGATCTCCATACTGGGCATCAATCATCTCAACGAATCTATTGAAGGCAGAACCGTTATTGATAAGCACTTCAAGCCTCTCTTTGTATTTTTGTATATCCTCTGCCTTCTGGCCGGATATCTCATCTGCAATCCTCAGCATCCATGCGCCGAGTGTAAGCGTCACCTTTTTTAAGTCCTCCGGCCATTTGCCGCGAAGGGCAGAGATGCACTCCTTAATCTCAAGGCTGTTTCCGATTGTCTTTCCGAGGGGCTGATCCATTGCTGTAATGATGGCAACGGTTTTTACGCCTTTCAAATTCCCAATATCCACCATTGCCCTCGCAAGCCTTCTGGCATCATCAATATCCTTCATAAAGGCGCCTGTCCCAACCTTTACATCCAGCACAAGCCCTTCTATCCCTTCTGCGAGCTTCTTGCTCATTATGCTGGCTGCAATCAATGGTATGGATTCCACTGTCCCTGTTATATCACGAAGGCTGTACATCTTTTTGTCTGCTGGTGCAATAAACTCAGATTGGCCTGTCATTGCTGCATTTATCTTTTTAAGATTTGATATAACCTCTTCTTTAGTTAGATTAATTCTGAACCCAGAAATGGATTCTAATTTGTCCAGTGTCCCGCCTGTATGGCCAAGCCCCCTGCCTGACATCATCGGCACAACAAGGCCTGCAGAGGCCATCAATGGCGCAAGGATGATGGAGGTCTTATCACCAACACCGCCTGTGCTGTGTTTATCTATCTTCTTTCCTGGAATTGAGGTTAAGTCATAAACCTCGCCGGATTTCATCATCGCCTCTGTAAGGTCAGATGTCTCCTCATCATCCATTCCCTGAAAATAGATGGCCATTAGAAGGGCTGATATCTGATAATCAGGTATCTCACCCTTTGTGTAGCCATCTACAACAAAGGCGATCTCTTCTTTGGTAAGTCTATTACCATTCCTCTTTTTTAAGATTATGTCATATACTCGGATAGAAGTTTACCTCTATTATAGCGCTACACCATAATTAATTCTCACAGTCCCGGCTTCTCCTGTCTCTCCATCAATAGAATAACTGAATAGTTTCCATCTATCTCAATCATGGCAATATAATATCATACTACTCTCTTTTTATCTCCCCCCAGAAGCTTTCTCCTGCCATCAATCTTTCCACATTAAATATCTCTGCTATTGTCTGGCCGAGGTCTGCGAAGGTCTCTCTTACACCAAGGTCTACACCGCCCTTCACCTTTTTGCCATAAATCAATAATGGCACATATTCCCTTGAGTGGTCTGTGCTCGGTGTTGTGGGGTCGCAGCCATGATCTGCTGTAATCACAAGTATATCATTATTTCGCATCTTATTTGTAATATTTGGAAGCTCATTATCAAACTCAATTAATGCCTTTGCATAGCCTTCTGCGTCGTTCCTGTGGCCGTATTTAGTATCATAGTCATTGAGGTTGACAAATATCAGGCCGTGTTTAATCTTCTCCATCATCTCAATCGTCTTTTTAATTCCATCCGCATTATCCTTTGTATGAACAGACTCTGAGATGCCCATGCCTGCAAATATATCGTCTATCTTCCCAATAGATGCTACAGGAATCCTGCTGGCTTTTAATATATCAAGGAGGGTCTTGTGCGGCGGCGGAAGTGAAAAATCGCGCCTTCGTTCAGTCCTTATAAATTTATTAGGTGCGCCGATGAATGGCCTTGCAATCACCCTGCATACATTATGAGGATAAATTAGCAGTCCTCTGGCAATTTCGCACATCTTATAAAGCTGATCAACTGGTATTACCTCCTCATGTGCTGCTATCTGAAAGACGCTGTCCGCTGATGTATATACAATAGGGCAGCCTGTCTTTATGTGCTCCTCGCCGAGCTCTTTGATAATCTCTGTGCCTGAGGCAGGCCTGTTGCATAATATGTCTCTGCCTATCTTTTTTTTGAAGGGGTCAATAATTTCTGGCGGGAAGCCATTGGGATATGTTGGAAATGGATTATTTAGGATAATCCCTGCCATCTCCCAGTGGCCTGTTGTGGTGTCCTTGCCCTTTGATGCCTCCCTCATCCTGCCAAAGGAGGCGATAGAATCCTTTATCTTTTTTATCCCTTTAAATTCACCAAGATTTCCTATGCCAAACTTTTCAAGATTGGGAAGGGTTATTCCGCCTGCTGCCTTAGCCATGTTGCCGAGCGTATTGCTTCCCTCATCATTGTATTCCTTTGCATCCGGGAGTTCACCAATACCAAGACCATCAAGGATGATCAGGGTTAGCGCCATTTATATATTCCTCCATGATCTTCACCCCTGAGCTGGTGCCTATCCTTGATGCGCCTGCCTTTAGCATAGCTATCACTGTCTTTAAATCCTTTATGCCGCCGGATGCCTTTACATACGCCCTGTCGCTTACTACTTCTTTTAATAAAATCACATCTTCCACTGTAGCGCCCTTTGTGCCAAAACCAGTTGATGTCTTTATAAAAAGCGCCCCTGCCTCCACTGCCAGCATTGCAGCCTTTACCTTCTCATCATCATTAAGATAGCAGGTCTCTATAATAATCTTGTGAATCACATGCCTTGTTACATTTATCAAATTCCTTATCTCCATCCCGACAAAGGCATAGTTTCTTGTCCTCAGTGCGCTGATATTCATTACTACATCAAGCTCATCTGCTCCATTCTTCACAGCCTCCACTGCCTCAACTAATTTTACCGCAGTAGTATTGGCGCCCAAAGGAAAGCCGACAACTGTTACCACCTTCACAGGGGTATCACGGAGCATCTCCTTTGCCTCCATTGCATAACATGGAGGTATGCATACAGAGGCAAAGGAATATTTCTTTGCCTCCTCGCATACCTTCTTTATCTCCGAAAAAGTGGCGCCGGGATTAAGCAGTGTGTGGTCTATCACCCTCGCAAGTTCCTCTTTTGTTTTAAACATACATTCCCCTTTTCCTTTTCAAGCCTATCAAAGACTTTTTTTTACTATGGATTCAGTGTCTTATTCTTTCTATAGGGGCTTACCTGATATTTCCATACAGCCTTATTATGCTCCTTCAAGTCAGTGGAGAAGTGATGGCGCCCATTGTTCTTTGAGACAAAGTAGAGATAGGGAACATTTGCAGGATAAAGGGCTGCATAGATTGCCCTCCTGCCCGGATTTGCAATCGGGCTAGGCGGCAGGCCTTTAATGCGATAAGTGTTGTATGGCGTTTTTGTCTGAAGATCCTTCTTCGTTATATTCCCGTTAAAATTTTTAATGCCATATATGACAGTTGGGTCGCTCTGTAAAGGCATATTCTTTTTTAGCCTGTTGTGGTACACAGCAGAGACAACAGGCATCTCCTCCTCTGCGCCTGTCTCCCTTTCTATTATTGATGCGAGCGTTAGCACCTCTCTCATCGTCATGCCGAGCTGCCTTGCCCTGTTTTCAAACTCTGGTGTATAGACGCTGAAAAATTTGGAGACCATTGCACTGATAATTTCCTCTAATCCCTGATTCTTTGCAAAAAAATATGTCTCAGGAAAGAGGTAGCCCTCAAGGCTTGGGCCGTCAATCCCAAATGCCTGAATAAAATCCTTATTATGAACGAGCGCCCCATAATCCTTAAAATCAACAAGACCCTCCTCTTCAAGGAGGCGGCCTATCTGCCTTATTGAATAACCTTCTGGTATGATGATCTTGTGGTGATAAACCTTGCCGTTCCTTATAATATCAAGGACATCTAAAGGAAGCATGGCGGTATTTAATGAGTATTCACCTGCCTTAATCCTTCTGTCTGCGCCAAAGCCCCTCCCGAGCAGCACAAAGAACCTCCTGCTTGATATAAGGCCTTCTGCCTCAAGGAGCCTTGCAACATTATAAAAACTTGCCCCTTCCTGAATAGTAATTATTTTGGAGATATTTTCCTTTTTGGGCGGTGAATAAAGAAGGGTATAGATGTGTATGATTATGAGGAGGAAAATAGCGCCAGAAAGAAACACAAAGAATGAGCGTCTAAAGACAGCGCTCTTTTTCTTTTCCTCCCCTTTAGTTGTCTTTTTTTTCTTTATCAATCGTTAATACCTTTTGGGGAATAGGAAGCCTCGCCTGCTAACAGAGGTGATACCCTGTTCCCCGGAAACTTAATGCGCCATGCTGTCAAGATACCCCTGAAGTATTATTGTTGCTGCAATCTTGTCTATCACTGCCTTTCTCTTTTTTCTGCTCATATCCGCCTCAATCAGATTCCTTTCTGCTGCAACAGTACTCAATCTTTCATCCCATGTGTTTACAGGGATAGATACCTGTTCTTTTAATAGCGACACGAAATCCTGAACCTTCTGGACCCTAAAACCAGATGTCCCGTCCATGTTTATCGGAAGGCCTGCTATAATCTCTTCAACCCCATACTCCTCGCATATCTCTTTTATCTGCCTTATATCTTCTTTAATGCCTTTTCGCTCTATTGTCCTCACACCATGGGCGCACATGCACAGTTCATCGCTTACAGCAATGCCAATCCGTTTGTCTCCAACATCCAGTCCAAGTATCCGCATAATTTAATAAACAGGATTCAAGGATTCAAGGATTCGAGGGGTCAAGTGAACTGCTTTAACACATAAACCCATAAACTCATTTGACCACTTGACCACTTGAACCCTTGACCACTGGAATCCTTCTTTAATCTGTCTCTTCTTCTTTTTCTCCTTCAATCTTCTTAACCCTTGACGACAATGCCTGCACCTTTTTCTCAAGCCTCTCAAAATCACCCTTTGTCGGAAGATTCATCTTCTCAAAGGCCTTATGGATAAACTCCTTGATGTTCTTTTCCATAACATTTGCATTCTCTTCAGTCTTTGTAACAAATTCCTTTACAATCTTTGCACCCTCGCTCTTGCTCAGTTCACCCTTCTTTACAAGCTCTTCTACAAACTCCTTTGCCTTCTCCTGCGCGCCTAAACCCATTAACATGGCCTTCTTAATTACATCTATCATCGTTGTCATAACACACCTCCTTTTTTTAGATGGCTACACAATTTTTGCGAACGTCTATTATAAAGTTCATTCTACTGCTGTCTTGCTGACCTGCCCAGCGCCTATCTTTTCAACCACCTTATACGCCTTCTCCATGGCCTCATTGAGCCTTGCAGCCTCCCTGCCGCCTGCCTGCGCCATATCTGCCCTGCCCCCGCCGCTTCCGCCAACAATGTCAGCTATCTCTTTTATAATCTCCACTGCACTATATTTTTCTATAAGATCCTTTGTCACCATCACTACTATAGAGACCTTATCATCCATTGAAGAACCAAGCGCAATAATGCCTGTCTTGAGTTTTTCTCTAAGCGAATCACCGAGTGAACGCAGTCCCTTCATATCAAGCTGGTCAATCTTCTTGGACAACACCTTTATCCCATTTATCATCTTAGCCTCAGACAAGATATCCCCTGCCTGAGATGTGGACAGTTTACCTTTTAATCTTTCAAGCTCCTTCTCCCTTTCTTTTAAAAGGAGATTCAGTTTTTCTACCTTCGCTGCAATATCCGGGGGCGCGGCCTTCAGGGTTTCCCCTAAATATCTTATTGTGTCCTCCTGTCCCTTAACATACTTGTATGCCTCTTCGCCTGTTAAAGCCTCTATTCTTCTGACGCCTGCAGCAACACTGGACTCGCTTACTATCTTGAATAAACCTATATCACCCGATGCCGTGCAGTGAGTCCCTCCGCACAGCTCTTTGCTGAAATCACCCACCTGCACCACACGAACCTTCTCACCATACTTCTCGCCAAAGAGGGCAACAGCGCCTGAGGCCACTGCATCATCAATAGGCATTACTGCCACTGAAACACCTTTATTCTGCCTTATCCTCTCATTCACAAGCTCCTCAATCCTGTCAAGGTCTCTTTTACTTATTGAAGAAAAGTGCGTAAAATCAAATCTCAGCCTGTCCCTCGCCACAAAAGAGCCTGCCTGCTTTACATGGTCGCCGAGGACATATTTAAGCACAGAATGCAGTATATGCGTTGCAGTATGATTCCGCGCAGCAGATGTTCTTCCTGATATATCCACCTTTGCCAGCGCCCTGTCGCCAATCTTTATCCCGCCCCTTTGAATCCTGCCTTTATGCACAAATATTAACGGCAACGGCTTTACAACATCATAGACTTCTATCTTCATATCCTTCTTAGTTATTGTCCCGATATCTCCAGTCTGGCCGCCGCTTTCAGCATAAAAGGGCGTCTTGTCTAAAACTATCTCTGCCTCATCGCCTTCCTGAGCCTTATCTGCAATCTTGCCATTCTTTATTATTGCAAGGACTGCTGCATCTTCTTCTAATCTGTCATAGCCTACAAATTCTGTGGATTTAATATTCCCAAGCGCCTCTTTATAAACGGTTGCTGCCTTTGCCTCCTCTGCGCCGAGCCATGACCGCCTTGCCCTCTCCTTCTGCTCATTCATCTCGGAATAAAATCCATCCTCGTCAAGGCCAAATCCATGCTCCCCAGCTATATCGCCTGCAAGGTCAAGGGGAAAACCATAGGTATCATAGAGCCTGAAAAGGTCTTTGCCGGAAATGACATTCTGCTTCTCAGCCTTTAGTTTATTGATTATCTCATTCACCATCCTCAGGCCGTGATCAAGGGTGTCTATAAATCTCTCCTCCTCGCTTAATACAACACGGGAGACATAATTATGCGTATCAGCCAATTCAGGATATGCAACTTTCATCAAATCAACAACGATGCCGACAAGCCTGTATAAAAACGGCTCATCTATGCCAAGAAATTTTCCATGCCTTGCTGCGCGGCGCATAATCCTTCTTAACACATAGCCCCTGCCCTCATTTGAAGGCAGTACTCCGTCTGATATGGCAAAGGTAATTGCCCTTATATGGTCAGCTATGACCCTGACAGAGACATCTGTCTTCTTATCTGCGCCATATACCTTTTCTGAAAGCTCGCATATTGATGCAATAATGGGCTTAAACAAATCACTGTCATAATTGCTCTTCACCTTCTGAGATACAGCAGCGAGCCTCTCAATGCCCATGCCTGTGTCTATACTCGGCCTTGGAAGCGGCTTTAATTCCCCATCCTTCTGCCTCTCATACTGCATAAAAACGAGATTCCATATTTCAAGGTATCTGTCGCAGTCACAGCCTACTTTACACTCATGCCTGCCGCAGCCGACATCATGGCCCTGATCAATAATTATCTCAGAGCAAGGACCGCATGGGCCGATATCACCCATCTGCCAGAAATTATCCTTTTCACCGAGCCTTACTATCCTCTCTTTTGGTATGCATATCTTCTTTTCCCAGATTGAGGCTGCCTCATTATCCTTTTCATATACCGTCACATACAATTTCTCCTTTGGCAGCTTTATGATTCCTGTAAGAAACTCCCATGCCATCTCAATGGCCTCTTCTTTAAAGTAATCGCCAAAGGAAAAATTTCCGAGCATCTCCATGGAATAAGCGAAGAGCTCGGCACATGGGTATGGCCATTCTTAACAAAATAATTTATAAATGCGGCTCGCAGTTCGTTAGGTTTCAATCTCCATCTCCCCTAATATTTCATATGCTATGTCGTATGAGAAGCCCCTCTGCAGCAGATAATTATAAAGCCTCTTTTTTTTCTCCGCCTCTCTTAATACGCCTGTTATCTTAATCCTTGAATTCAACGCATCCATTGCAAGAGACCTCTCGCTATATTTATTATATATCTCTTTTATTGTTTTATCCACAATATCTTTTGGTATCTTTTTTTTTATGAGTTCAGAACGGAGAAGTGCAGGACCGATCGGCTTATTTCTTATCTTATCTTCTGCCAGATTAGAGGCAAAGTCAGTATCATTAATATAGTTATAATTTACTAAGCTGTTTACTACCTCTTCAATAACCTCGTCTAAGAATCCCTTTTTTTTTAATCTATCTTCTACCTCTTTTTTGCTCCTCTGCCTGTAGGAAAGAAATTTATATGCGGCCTCTCTTGCCCTTGATCTCTCATCCTTCATGATTTCAATACTATCACAATAAGGCGGCAAAGTAAAAAGCTCCAGATGCAAGGCGGAGCGCAGATGGACTTTTTACGAAACCGCTCTACTTTACTGAGCCGAATCTTTCTATCTTTATCTCATCATCGGCGGCTTTTTTAGGAGCCCGCTCAGTCTTCTGTGGATCCCATGCAAGGTCAGAGGTAGACTGTATGCCCTTTATCTTTAATGCAAAATCATCAGGCCTTGTGCACCTGCGTATGGCCTCTTCGTAGGTGATAAGCTCTCTCATATATAAATTTAATAATGACTGGTCAAATGTCTGCATACCGTACTGGGATGTGCCGGCAGCAATAAAGTCATGTATCTTCCTTGTCTTTTCAGGGTCTATGATACACTCCCTTATAGTCTCTGTCACAACCATAACCTCTGCTGCAGGAACGCGGCCCTTGCCGTCTGCCCTCGGTATCAGCCTCATTGATACAACGCCTTTTAATATGGATGCAAGCTGCAGCCTCACCTGCTTCTGCTGATACGGCGGGAAGACAGATATAATACGGT
>JACPZJ010000057.1 GCA_016195585.1 Nitrospirota bacterium
AATAATAGCAGGGAGGTCCCTGAATCTCCTCAGAAATTCATGGGAGGCAAAATAGCCTGCTATATCCTTCAATAGAAAAAGATTGCTGTTAGCCTCGCTCTTCTGGATCCTTTCCTCTATTGTGTTTAATACCTTTTCCCTGCCCAGCGGCTCCCATTTTTTTTTCTCAGCGGAATAGAGCCCACGCGAAACAGACCATGACCAATATTTAGAGTCCATATCCCTGCATAAATCCTCCACGATCTTCTCCGCCCTGCGCTCTTCAAAGGAGACCAGCCATAGTATGGGATATTTGGCTTCAATATGTATCTTTATCTCTTTTGCAAAATCTAATGCGTTCATATTTTATTTATTATATCATATTAATTTTTGAAGGTGTGAAAAAAATATTTAACCATCTATAGGATGTTGACTTGTATTAATATAATCTGTTAATCTTTATAAAGAAACCTCCTCCCCACTTAGATAAGGGTGAGGGGGTAATGGAAGTTTTCCTCCGAGCGTAATAAATATGACTGGAATAATCTTAACAGGCGGTAAAAGCAGCCGTATGGGCAGAAACAAGGCATTTCTGAGGCTCAATGGCGAGGTTATCATTGAGAGGACAGTGAGGCTTTTTAATGACCTCTTTGATGAGGTCATCCTCGTAACCAACTCGCCTGATGAATATAAATATCTAAATACACGAATCGTCTCTGACATGTATCCTCAGGGCGGCTCCCTCATCGGCATATACTCAGGCCTTTATCATTCATCATCTCAATATTCCTTTGTTGCCGCCTGCGACATGCCCTTTTTAAAGAAGGGTTTTATAGAATACATTATTAAACAGAAGGATAATTATGATATTGTTATCCCATTCTCAAAAGACGGTCAGGAGCCGCTCCATGCCGTATACTCAAGGACATGCCTTAAACCAATGGAGGGGCAGATAAAAAGGGGCAACCTCAAGATTATAGATATCATCCCGGGCCTTAAGGCGCGCCGCATAGAGAGAGATGAGATAATCCCCTTTGACCCTGAATTCACCTCCTTTATAAATGTAAATACCCCTTCTGAATTAGAAAGAGCAGAGAAGATGGCCCGCAAGGGTTCTTAATAATTTGGTTTCTAACTATAAAGCTTGATAATGGGGATAATTGTCTATATAATATAACCATTAAGGAAAAATTGAGAGGATGTTAGGAGATATTAATGGAAAAGACAGAAAAGATTCGGATTGTGGATTTAGCCCCGCACAAATTTACTGATTTGGGATTAAGCAAAGATGTGCTTCAGGCTGTTGTGCAGATGGGGTTTGAGGAGCCTACGCCCATACAGGCAAAGACAATACCTTCGCTTTTAAAGGGAAGGGATGTCATCGGCCATGCTCAGACAGGGACAGGCAAGACCGCTGCTTACGGCATACCTATTGTTGAGAGGATAGATGCGGGGAATCTCATGGTGCAGGCAATAATCCTCACCCCCACAAGGGAGCTTGCCATGCAGGTTGCTGAGGAGATTAACAAGATAGGTAGATTCAGAAGGATTCAGGCTATTCCAATCTACGGCGGCCAGTCCATAGAAAGGCAGATAAGGGCGCTGCGCAAGGGCGTCCAGATTGTTGTCGGCACGCCGGGAAGGGTTATAGACCACATTGAGAGGAAGACATTAAGGCTGAATCATATAAGGATGGTTGTCCTTGATGAGGCAGATGAGATGCTGGATATGGGTTTTATTGACGATATTACTACTATACTCAAGGAAACCCCAAAGGAAAGGCAGACGCTTCTGTTTTCAGCCACAATGCCTGACGCGATACTTAAGATAGCCAGCCGTTATATGCAGAACCCTGAGAGGGTAAGCATTGCAGCGGATACGCTCACAACTCCCAAGATAAACCAGATATTTTATGAGGTAAGGGAATCAGAAAAGACAGATGCCCTCTGCAGGCTGATAGATGCAGAGGATTCTGACCTCTTTCTTGTGTTTTGCCATACGAAAAAGGATGTTGATGAAGTAAGTTCAGACCTGAAAATGAGAGGCTATGATGCAGAGGCGATACACGGTGATTTCAGTCAGGTCCAGAGAGAGGCAGTGATGAAAAAATTCCGCAAAGGGGCGATAGATGTGCTTGTTGCAACTGATGTTGCTGCAAGGGGTCTTGATATAAGCAATATCACGCATGCGATTAACTACAGCATACCGCAGAACCCGGATTCCTATGTCCACAGGATAGGGAGGACCGGAAGGGCCGGGAAAGAGGGTATTGCCATAACATTTGTAACGCCGAGGGAAGACAGGCAGCTCAGGCTGATACAAACCGCTGCAAGGACAAAGATAAAAAGGGGGAAGCTGCCGACCATAGAGGAGATCAGGGAGGCGAGGGCTGAACGGTTAAAGGAGAGGATTCAGGAGTTTATTGACGATAAACGGTTTGACGCTTATCTCAGGATGGCGGAAAAAATTTCAGCAGGCCTTAATCCCATGGAGGTTACTGCAGCGCTTTTGAAGTTTCAGCTTGAGGGTTTTGGCGGAGAAACGGCAGGCGCTTCAACGTTTGATGATACAGGCGCGCAGCCGGGCATGGCGAGGCTCTTTATAACCGTGGGCAGGCAGCAGAAGGTGCAGCCGGGGGATATAGTAAGGCTTATTGCAGAGAAGGCCGGCATCAGCGGCAAGGCCATCGGAAGCATCAAGATACTTGACAAATTCACCTTTGTTGAGGTGCCAAGGGATTCGGCTGAAAAGGTCATAGAGGCCTTTCAGCAGGGCATGATAGGGGGACGGAAGATAAGCGCGGCGCCGGCAAGGCCGAGGGGGTAACTCTGAATTCTTAACTCACAATAATTCTTGACACCCTATTTGGGATGGTTTAACATAAGATAAAATTTAAGAGGGCTCCGAGCCTGTATATCTAAGGTAGGGGTTCAAAATTTTGAACCCCTGCTATTCATCCGATATATAGGCCGATTCGGGTTGGGAAGGAAACGACTCAGCCTCCACTTGTCTCGCGGTGTGAAAGCGGGATGCCCCCTCACCTTAGTCCTCTCCCCCAAGGGGAGAGGGAATAAAAAAATAATTCTTTCCCCATTGAGAGAGGGAATAAAAAGATAACCCTCTCCCCTCTGGGGAGAGGGAAGGGTGAGGGGGATCGGAAAGGAGACCAGAGATTTGGGATGCCGGCCAAACTTTGGTCGGCATTTTTGTTTTATAGGCATTGAAGGAGCTGCAATGGACGGTTACGCTGTAAGGGCTGAGGATGTTAAGGATGCTGCAAAGGAAAAACCAGCAGTCCTCAAAGTGGTTGAGAGCCTTCCAGCAGGCTATGTTTCAGAGAAAAGACTAAACCCCGGCGAGGCTGTAAAGATAATGACAGGCGCGCTGGCGCCTGATGGCGCGGATACTGTTGTCATGGTAGAATATACAGAAAGGGACGGGGACAGGGTAAAGATATTTAAGAATGCTGCAAAGGGCGACCATATAAGAAGGACAGGCGAGGATGTAAGAGAAGGAGAGCTTGTAATAAAAAAAGGGACATTGATCAGGCCGTCTGAGATAGGGATGCTTGCCTCCATTGGCCGGGCGGTTGTCTCTGTCCATCAGAGGCCGAGGGTGGCAGTGCTTGCAACAGGGGATGAGCTTGTTGACCTTGATGAGGAGATATGCGGCGCCAAGATAATAAACAGCAATACATACGCCCTCGGCGCGCAGGTTCAGGAGGCAGGGGCAACCCCAATCCTGCTTGGCATTGCGAGGGACAGGGAAGACGAGCTTGAAAGAAGGTTGCGTCTTGGGATGAATGCGGATATAATAATAACATCAGGGGGCGTCTCTGTAGGCGATTATGATTATGTAAAGGATGTTGTAGAGAGGCTCGGCGGCGGGTTAAGATTATGGAAGGTGGCAATAAAGCCCGGAAAGCCGCTCGCCTTCAGCATGTTAAATGGCAGGCCGTTCTTCGGCCTGCCAGGCAATCCTGTGGCATCCATGGTTACCTTTGAGCTTTTTGTCAGGCCTGCAATCTTAAAGATGATGGGACATAAAAATATCTTCAGGCCGATAATAACAGCAACAATAAAAGGTGATTTAAAGAAGAAGGAGAACAGGAGATATTTTTTAAGGGCTGCTGTGCAGTCAGAGAAGGATGAGTATATAGTTACGCCTACAGAAGGCCAGGGCTCGCATATGATGAAATCAATGGTGGATGCAAACGGCCTGATTATATTTCACGAGAATGAGACAGAGATAAGGTCAGGGAGCAAGGTTAAGGTGATGCTGCTCGACAGGGGCTTTGAGTACAGAAGGGATGCAGGATATTAGGCAATATTCTCAAGAATGTTAAATTGGAAATTGCAAATTGAAAATTTTAAAATAATGTCATTCCCGCAGAGTCTCTGAGCGGGAATCCAGAAAAAGAATTAGATTCCTATTTTCATGGGAAACCATGGATTCCTGCTAAAAACACGCAGGAATGACATACTTCCAATCTTAATTTTGCATTTTGCGTTTTTAATTTTACAATTTTAAATGGAGCGAAGCGACGATGATACCTATTGTTTCAATCGTAGGACGGTCTAACAGCGGCAAGACAACACTTATTGAAAAGATAATACCTCTACTGGTAAAAAAGGGCTACAGGATTGCAACTGTAAAGCACTGCTCCCATGGCTTTGAGA
>JACPZJ010000058.1 GCA_016195585.1 Nitrospirota bacterium
AACAGCAATATTTACACTTTCATCTAAATAGAATCTAAGCTTAGCCACTGTTTCTTTTCAGAATTGAAGGGGTTTCTTTTGCAATCTTTTCTATAAACTCTTTCTCTTTTCTGATTTTCTCATCAAGCGCCTCCCTGTTTTCATAGTAATATGAAAGGGCATCATGAACCTCTTCAAGGGTTAGATGAGGGTGGGCATCTACAATCTGGTCAGGTGTAAGGCCAAGCCTGTCATACTCTATGGCGATATCAATTACCCTTACCCTTGTGCCTGATATAACAGGACTGCCTCTTGATATTTTGGGATTGATAGAAATATATGGATGCTTTGGTCTCTTATTTATTGCTGTTTTTAGCATTTACAACTCTCCTCAATTTCATATCTAAAATATATCAAATCTACCTAAAAAGTCAAAAGAAAAACAGATTAAAACAATTTAAATTGAATAACAGCCTCTTTTGGGAATCAAGTTTTTTATTGGCACCTGCTTAGTATTAGTTTGTATTAACTAATAGATTAAAGTCAGAGGGCAGGCATTAGAGATTTTAGGTTCCATGATTTGAGACATTGTTTTGCCAGTCATTTGGTAATGGCAGGCGTAGATTTGACAACTGTTAGGGAATTATTAGGCCATAAGACCTTAACCATGACCCTTAGATATGCACACCTTGCACCAAGTCATAAGGTTAAGGCAGTAGATTTGCTGGACAGCACTATCAACGGTAAGTCCACTATTTGACAGGTAAGGAGGCGATATTAAATGCGTAAACTATTGATTTTTATGGTAGGCGATGTTGGGATTGAACCAACGACCCCTGCCGTGTGAGGGCAGTGCTCTCCCGCTGAGCTAATCGCCCGCCTGATTACCTTTGTATCACACAGGAAACCTTTCTGTCAATCTAAAAAACACCGCCTACAACATCTGAAGAATGACACATTTCAAATATCCTGTCTCTTTTACGGAAAGGAGTATGGGATGGTCACGTGCCTGAGTTCTGACTTCTATCAGTCTCGCAGTTTTTTTTGCATCAGACGCAGCATCATTTAGCAGGTCAAGAAGCATCTCCTGACTAAGATGGTGCGAGCAGGAGCAGGTTATCAGATAACCGCCCTGCCTGAGTAATTTCATTGCCTGAAGATTTATCTCTTTATACCCCTTAATCGCCTGCCTGATCCTTGCCCTGCTCTTCACAAAGGCAGGCGGGTCTAAGATAATAATATCAAATTTTTTGCCTTCCTTATTTAATCCCCTTAATCTGTCAAACACCTCGGCTGCCTCAAAGCTGCATTTATCCGCAAACCCATTTATTGAGGCATTTTCTTTAGCAAGGCTTATGGCCTTTTCAGATGAGTCAATTCCTATTACGCTTTTAGCGCCGTATCTTGCGGCATGCAGAGACCAGCCTCCAATATAACAGAAGCCGTCAAGAACATCTTTGTTGGTTACTATATCTTTAAGTTTCAGATAATTCTCGCACTGGTCAAAGAAAAAACCTGTTTTTTGCCCTGATATAATATCCACTGAAAA
Organism: Nitrospirota bacterium; assembly: GCA_016195585.1. Lineage (GTDB taxonomy): Bacteria > Nitrospirota > CAKKRA01 > 9FT-COMBO-42-15 > 9FT-COMBO-42-15 > JACPZJ01. The sequence goes on from JACPZJ010000058.1 coordinate 1,529, forward strand.
ATTTATCCCGTTTCTTTCAATAATCAAGTTATCAGGCAGCTTACCGTATAATGTCCTTATTTCAGGTTTCAGGCCTTCAAGCTCCCTTATTGAGACATCGTTTCTTGCAATAATCACTTCTGGATTGAATATTTCTTTGAGGACATTGGATATTATATCCAATTGTTTTTCTATGCCGGCGGTCAGAGACTGGATGACAAGGGAATTATCATATTTGTCTATGATAAGCCCCGGCAGAAAATCGCCCTCGCTGTATACAATACGATACGACTTTTCTGATGGAAAGATCTCTTTTCTGTATCCATAGGCAAATTGTATCTTCTTTTTAAAAAAAGCCGCATCAATCTCCTCTTTTTCCCTTGTGAGTATTCTTACAGATATAAGTGAGCGGGGATTAAAATATCCCCTTCCAATAAAGCTGCCCCTGTAATCCTCTGCATCAACAATCGCGCCCGGCTCAATGTGTGAAGGGAAGCCCTCTATCTCGTTGCTAAAGATCCAGAGATGGCCGGCCAAAATCCTTTTTTCTTCATTCTTTTTTAGTCTGATAGTCTGCATGTCAGCGGTTAACTCCTTTTTGATAAATCAGAACACGACAATCAGTACAACGCCAATTATCATCAAAATACTCCCCAACAGCCGCTCCCTCATCTTTTCTTCCTTAAATAGAAAATAGCCATAGCCTGCGCTGAATAGAAGGCTTGTCCTCTTTACAGCAATCATATATGTAACCTGTGTAAGGCTCATTGCAATCATATGGGTTATAATCATTATAGAGTGAAAGAAACCGAGCAGGCCAAAGAATTTATAATTTTTGATTATCTGGCCTAAATTGTTTCTTGATTTAAACATAACTATTGGTGTGAAGGCAAGGGCTAAGATAATAAAATATACTGCGCCGAAAAATATCGGGCTTGAGTGGAGTATTGCGAGTTTTCCGAGGCTTGAGGTTATGCTGTAGATAAATGAAACAATCAGCATCATAAGAGAGCCCCTTTCTTTTATAATGGCCTTTATCGGCTTCAACAACCCCTTTTTTTTCATATGAAGATTTAAAGTATATGCTCCTGCAGTGATTAATATTACCCCCGCAGCCCCTGATTTATCTGGAAGCTCTCCCAATATTAAAAAAGATGTAAATATTAAAAAGACCGGAGTAAAGGCAAGAAATGGAATTGTAAGTGATAAAGGCGATTCCTTTAATGCCCTGATATAAAGTATAAAGGCTGTTACCTCAAGGGGCAGGGCAGTAATTAAGGCTGTCCAGAAGGTAGAATCTGTCTCTGGCATCTCAATTATAAAAAGCGCAATCAGGAGATACGGGACTGAGCTTAACAGCCTGAGCCATGCCACAATATATTCATCTGCCCTCTGGAGGGTCTTTTTGGTAATGGCATCGCTTGTTGCCTGAGAGAAGGCTGTTATAAATGCGTAGTATAACCACATAAAGTTTTTTGGATTTCAAATTCCAATTTTGTATTGAAAAAGCCTTTTAGGCGTCACTAATACAAACGCATTAATTTATGTTCAATAAATCTCCCCTAACCCCTCTTTTCCCCTCACCCTAACCCTCTCCCCAGTGGGGAGAGGGTTAGGGTGAGGGGGGATAAAGAATTTCCCCCTTTGAAAAAGGGGGATATAGGGGGATTTGAGATTGCTTCGCTGTCGCTCGCAATGACACTGCAAAAAAATAATGCGCTTACTCACTGTGCAAGGTCGTGATGTTCCTTTTTCAGCATCCAAAAGACAAGGGGATAATATAAGACATAAGCAGCTACCTCAAGGAGCGAAGGGTTTCCATTATAGCCGAATAGCGCCTTTAAGAATGAGCCCATTGTCCCCTTTTCATTCAGGATATGATTAATATCCCATACATGCTCAATTATCGGCGGCAGGATGCCAGCTTCCTCAAATTCATGCACGCCGCCTGCGAGGAGTCCGGCTGATATAATAATAATCACCACACCTGTAGCCCTGAAGAAATTTTTTAAATTAACATGGCCAAACCCTTTGAAAAAGATATAAGCAAGAATAATAGCTGTAATTATGCCTCCAAAGGCGCCTATTATAGATGATGAAGCAAACCCGCTGTTAGCGCCATTGTTTGATGCCTGCTGTATAAAAAGGGCGTATAAAAACAAGACCGTTTCAACACCTTCCCTGAATACTGCTATAAAGGCGAGGACAGAGAGCGCCCAGAGGTTCTTTGACTCTATTGCAGCGTCTGCCTTCTTTTTTAATTCCATGCTGATGCTTCTGCTTTGATGATGCATCCACACAACCATGTAGGTAAGGACAACAACAGCAAAAAACATAACTGACCCTTCAAAAAGCTGCTCTAAGCGTCCGCTCAGGCCGCCGAGAAAAAAGCTGAATAAATATGCTGCAATGCTGCTAATAAACAGGGCAGCAAATACCCCGTAGTAAATATAACTATTATATCTGCTCTGATTAGTTTTGGAGAGATACGACAAAAGTATGCCCACAATCAGCGCTGCCTCAACACCTTCTCTTAATGTGATCAAAAAATTTCCCAACATTTTAAACCTCCCTTACATAAATCTCTTTTGCGATTTCTTCATCAAGTGCGATCTCTGTCTCGCCAATCTTCAATACATACGATGGTTTTCTCTGGTGAACCCTCACTATGCTTCCTGGCACAATGCCCAGAGAACCTAACTTATCAAGCCTTGCATGATAACGGGGTGTTATAAAGACTATCCTGCCATCTTTCCCAGGTTGTAGACTTGTTAATGATTGAACTAATGGTTTTATCTCTATTTGAAACTTTTTGCAGCACTCGCCGCGGGGTATCGGCCTTCCATCAGGACATATTGGCGGATGCCCCAAAAAGGTGCAGACGCTATCGGTTACCTCCGGGCTCAGTATATGCTCAAAGGCGCAGGCATCAGCATGCGCCTGCTTTATCTCAAATTCAAAGAGATCAGCAAAAAGCCTTTCTGCAAGGCGGTGCCGCCTGATTATCATCTCTGCTTTTTTCCCGCCTTTAGACTTAAATTTAATACTTTCTCCCTCAACAGAAACGAGGCCGCCATCCTCCATTTCTTCGAGCAGCCTTTTCACATCTTTATCTTCTGAACTTTTCAAAAACTCCTTTAAATCATCCTTTCTATCCTCCTTCATTATCCAGAGGAGCTCAAGGAGCTCGTCAATACGCTGCCCCTTTCCCTCAATCATTCCACCATGCCATCTGTGCCATCTTTTTTCTTGCTTCATATCAATATCTCCTTATAACTCAATCGCTAATGCCCTTAAAATAAAATTTAAAATGCCTCCCACCAAAAATGCAAAGGGGAAAATAAAACCTACTATTGCCACCGCTGTTTTGAGCCCCCTCTCCTTTATTATTATCATTAGATTCGCAATACAGGGTATAAAGAGGGTGATTGTGACAAGGCTGACAAGTATCTGTGTATTATTAAGCTCTCCTGCCTTTGCCATTGCAAAGAGACCTGCTGCGCCATAATCCCTTCTAAGAAATCCAATAATAAATGACTCCGCAGCCTTTGCAGGAAGGCCGAGAAAATCCACAACAAGCGGCGCGGTAACCTTTTCAATTACAGCCAGCAGCCCGAGTTTATGGGATATAAATAAAATCAGTGTCCCAAGAATAAATAGCGGCACTGCCTCTTTCAGATACCATTCCACCCTTGCCAATGTCTTAATAAGGATATTTGAGAATTGCGGGATGCGGATAGGTGGAAGCTCCAGAACAAAATCAGACTCATCTCCCGGAATGATTTTGGCAGCAAGATAGCCGACAATAAAGATAACGCCTATTATAACACCTGCCCACAGGATTACAGCCTTTAATGAAAGCCCTGCAAGCATACCAAGCACTACACCGAGCTGGGCAGAACACGGGACACCGAGGGCAAGCAGCAGGGTTGCAATAATCCTCTCTTTTTTTGTCTCAAGGATTCTGGCAGTCAGTGTAGCCATTGTATCGCATCCAAGGCCGAGTATCATGGGAAGCACAGCCTTCCCATTAAGCCCCATCATCTTAAATACCCTGTTTACCATAACAGCAAGTCTTGGCAGATAGCCAGAGTCTTCCAGAATTCCAAAGGCTATAAAAAATGTGCCAACAATAGGAAGGACAATTGCAATAGCATAGGTGAGCGCCATTGTTATTATGCCATAGTCTCCGACGAATAGCTCTTTAAGGAGCGGCACAGGCACAAGAATATCTACAATTTTTACTGCCCATGGATTTAGGTATCTCCCAAAGATTGCCTTCTCTAAAAAATTAACGAGGGTCTGCGCGCCAAAGACACCGACGAATTCATATACAAGAAACAGGACGGCTAAAATAATCGGAATACCCCAGACTGGGTGCATGGACCACCTGCCAAAGGATTCCTTTATCCCCTCTGCCTTCTTTTGCGATGAAGCAAGAACACCTTCCAATATCCCATCCACTATTTTCAATCTCTGCTTGTTTATCACATAGCCTGCCGGCTCATGATATCTTTCCTGAATCCTTTGATACAGGGAGTCAATTTTTTTTAAGACTGCATGGTCTATATATGGGTTGAGCCATTCCCTCAGGCTCTCATCACCTGCAAGGATCATGACTGATAGCGACCGTTTGGATATATTGGCCTCTGGGAGATAATCCTCCATCTCTTTTATAGCATTCTCAAGATTATCATCATATTTAAAGGCAAATCCTGAGAGGCATGGTTTAGCTATCTCTTCTAACAGGGCAGACATCCCTATTCTCTGCGTTGCCACAGTTCTTATTACAGGCAGAGACAATATTTCTGAAAGCCTTTTACTTTCAATTATTATCCCGCGGCTCCTCGCCTCGTCATCCATATTGAGGACAAGAAGAAAGGGGAGCCTCATCTCAATCAGTTGAAGGGTAATTAAGAGCGCCCTCCTAAGATTCTTCGCATCAGCCACCTGAACTACAGAAGACAGCCTCTCCTTTAATAAGATATCCCTCGTTACCTTTTCGTCCTCAGACATCGGTATAAGGGTATTTACCCCAGGCGTGTCTATAATATGAAAGCTGTCATCACCATGCCTTATTTTCCCGTAGGCCACCTCAACGGTGGTGCCGGGATAGTTAGAGACAGTAACATACTTGCCTGTAAGGATGCCAAAGATGACGCTTTTACCCACATTCGGATTTCCTATAAGGGCTATCTGCTGTGAATTTTCTGTCAGGGTTTTTTTCTTATGGCTATGACACTCCATATTTTTTGCTACCATTTAAGATTGATAATCATTCTCAATCGGGTTTAAAAAATTATTTACTGCATTTATTGCAGTAGCCGAACAGCTCAAGCCTGTGTGTCACCACCTTAAATCTCTTCTTCTCTGCAACCTTCATCTGGAGGTTCTCAATTGTAGGCTCATCAAACTCAATAACATTACCGCACTTCATGCAGATCAGATGATCATGATGCATATCCTTTCTGTCCTCATAACGGCTGCAGCCATCCCCAAAATCTCGCTTTTCAATAATGCCGTTTTCCCTCATTATCTGGAGGGTGCGGTATACTGTTGCAAGCCCGATGCGGGGATTCTTCTTGTGCACCAAATAAAAAAGCTCCTCAGCGCCGAGATGCTTGCTGCTGTTTAAGAGGGTCTCGGCGATCAGCCTCCGCTGGCTGGTAAGGCTTATCCCCTTCTCCACAAAAACCTTTTCAATATTCACAGGCACCCCGCCTCCATATAAGAATGATACTCATTCTCAATATATTCAAAAATAACATACCTCTGCCTGCCCTGTCAAGCATTATCTTCACTGGCGCCAAGCAGATTGTATTTTCTCATCTTTTCCCAGAGATTTTTACGGCTGATGTTCAGGATTTCCGCTGCCTTTGTCTTGTTGCCCTTTGCCTTCTTCAATACATCAATAATATAATTCTTTTCAAAGTCTCCCATCCTGTCCTGAAGCGGCCCCAGCCTCTCCTGCGGCTTTTTCTTTGGATTCTGAAGGACTGTTGACGGCAGATATTCCTTCTCAATCACCTGATTCGGACAAAGCGCAATAGTCCTTTCTACAACATTTTCCAGCTCCCTTACATTTCCCGGAAAGTTATAATCCATAAGGTAGTCCATTGCCTCATCTGAAAAATGCGTTACCTTTTTATTCATCTTCTTTGAATAGTGTTTTATAAAATGATTTGTTAGAAGAGGTATGTCTTCCTTTCTCTCTCTTAATGGCGGCAGGACAACAGGAATGACCTTGAGGCGGTAAAAGAGGTCTTCCCTGAATTTTCCTTCCTTAGCCTCCTTTTCAAGGTCGCGGTTTGTAGCGCAGATGATTCTTACATCAACCTTAATGGTTTCTGTGCCGCCTATTCTTTCAAACTCTCTTTCCTGCAGGACCCTTAACAGCTTCACCTGTACAGATTGAGGAAGATCTCCGATCTCGTCTAAAAAGAGCGTCCCGTGGTTTGCAAGCTCAAACTTGCCCGGCTTTCTTTTAAAGTGAGGGCTTACACCAAGTATCCTTTCCACCCCAAAGATCGTCTCGCACTCCTTCTGAAGCCTTGTGTAGTCCCTCTTTAATTCCTGAAATTCAATTATCTTGTCTATCCTTAAAAGCAGGTCCTCCATTGAAAACGGTTTGGTAAGATAATCGCTTGCCCCAAGCTTCATCGCCTCAACTGCATCCTTTACCTTCCCATGGCCTGTTATCAGGATAACACTTGAATCAGGCCTTCTCTCCTTTGCCCATTTCAATACCTTAAAACCATCCCCCTGTGGGAGTATAATGTCTGTTACAATAATATCAAAATCCCCCTCATTAATGGCCGCTATCCCTTTTATACCATCCTCCACTATGGTTGTTTCATGCCCCGCCTTTTTAAGGGTGTTTTTCAGGATATTTCTCATTATAGGCTCATCTTCAATTATAAGGATATTCTTCGTCATATTTTAAGTTTACCTGCTGCAGGCTGATGTGTCAAGGGATGATAATACCCTGTAGGCACGGTTTAAACTATCCTACGCTATTCTGTAGCTACGGAGTAGCGAAAGATAGCCGTGCCTACAAAAAACTAATTTACTAATGTTGCGTTTCATAAATAGCGTTACACTTTTCGTCATTCCTGCGAAAGCAGGAATTCATGGTTCGGCAGGTTCACCATGCATCCTGAGCTTGTCGAAGGACTGGATTCCGCATCAAATGCTGAATGACTTAAAAGATTTGCCGCTTACCAAGCAAAACAGAAATGAATTAC
>JACPZJ010000059.1 GCA_016195585.1 Nitrospirota bacterium
AAGCCCCCCTCGCAACATCATCTACATTCAAATCGTCATAGAACCTGTGGCTGGCAAAATCCCATGCCATCTGAGCCTCGCCATTCTCCTCTGCAACAACCATGATACTCGCAGAACAATTAGTCCCTTTCTGATAGAGAGCTATGCCTTGGCTGCTTAACAGATATGTCTCAGAGGCAGAAAAATCTACTGCTGCCTTTCTGACCTTTGTAATCCTCTTATCATAATTTCGTGCGGATTCCTCAAATAATCGCGCCCTTTCTATCTTTTCTTTTATTGAGGTTTTTATAACCTTATCATCAAATATCTTCACATCCTCATATTTATCCATTTGGGAAGGGAGGCTGTTAAAACTATCACCTTCTGTATTCACTGCGCCTCTGACTGCCTCATCAAGCAGTTTATCCAATGCCCTGTCACTGAAATCTGTTGTGTAAGAAAAGCCAACTCTCTTTTTTGAAATCACCCTCACGCCGATCCCCTGCTCCTCTGCACCCTCAAAGGAGTCAACTTCGCCGTCCTTCATCTCAATAGATGTTCCCTTTGATAATTGGATATACACCTCTGCCTCATCTGCACCCTTCGCTAATAATCTTTTTAATATCCCGGCGCCAATATCACTATAATCCATTTGATATCCTTTCTTTTAAGAATTTTAGGTTTTATTAATACAATGCTTTTACATTACCCCTTGATAATTGTCAAGAGATAGATAATTTTTGTTAACCTGACAATTTTTGTCAAATGCGCTGGCAAAATTCGGCATAAGATAAAAAACTATAATTTGAAACTTATTGAAATTATAAAGATATTTTGTGTAAGTTTTCTGGCATAGCTATTGCATAATATACAGAATAGCTATAAACAACCAAAAGGAGGATGGAAATATGAATTGTCCAAAGTGCAGCGGCTTGATGGTCGCTGAAAGATTTGCTGATTATTTCCTGATGTTTTACGCGTGGAAGTGCCTGAACTGCGGAACTGTTGTGGATAATACCATCTTAAAGAACAAACGGAAAAAGTCATTCCTTACTCCTAAGTTAGCTACTGCAAAATAAGTCATCCCTGCATCCCTCTCTCTATAGGCTGGTTATGAGAAATCATAACCAGCCATTTTTGTTTTTAGCTATTGAAATACCAATATTTTTTTGTTAATCTACCACACCTTATGATAAAAAAAATCCTTCTGTCACTTCTTATCCTATTTTTAATCTTCTCTTCTGTTTTAGGCATACTTGCCTATAAGTTTGCCAAAGAGATTCCTGATGCCTCATTAATAAAGAACTACAGGCCTGATATGTCAACAGAGGTCTATGATATATCAGGCAAGGTAATGGCCCACTATTTTGACAGAAAGAACAGGATATGGGCGCCATTATCAGGGGTAACAGGAACATTAAAGGATGCTGTTATAACAGCAGAGGATGATACATTCTTTGAGCATAAGGGATTTAATTATAATGAGATGTGGAATGCCTTTCTTGAGGATCTCAAGAAATGGCGGTTTGTACGGGGAGGAAGCACTATAACACAGCAACTGGCAAAGAATGTCTTTTTATACAAGAAGAAGACGATTGAGAGAAAAATAAAAGAAGTCTTTTTAACGTATCAGATAGAAAAAATCCTGACAAAAGAAAGGATACTTGAGCTCTATCTGAACGAAGTAGAATGGGGTGACGGTATATATGGCATAGAGGCTGCCTCAAGATTTTATTTTGATAAACCTGCCTCTGAGATTAATCTTGCTGAGAGCGCAATTCTTGCCTCCATGCTCCCAAATCCAAAATACTTTGATCCATACAAAAGGCTGAGCAGGGTAATAAAGAGGCAGCAGCGGATATTACAGTTGATGCTTGAGGCAAAGAAGATCTCAAAGGATGAATATGAAGACGCATTAAGATATAAAATTATTCTTAGAGAAGATAAGACAGCTAAGAGGTTTAATATAGAAAATTTAAAGTATAAAAATGGCAGGGAAAAGGCCTGCTACAACCCTCTCATAGAAGAATATCTAACAGAAAGATTTGGCGAGGACAGGGTTTACAGGGGAGGCATGAAGATCAAGACTGGTTTTGATCTGGAGCTGCATAATGCCATCGCTGCAATTATTGACAATAAAAATATCACCCCCTCAGAGAACGTTTTCATCGCCTTAGAAGGCGAGGTAATAAAATCAATCAACTGCCTGCCAGAGGATTATAATGTTGATATGTTAAAGGATAAGATTGATGCCCTCGGCCTGCCATATAATTATAAAATCATTAATGAAGATGAGATACCATGGGAAGGCCTTATAATTGAAACCCGCTGAAGTTATCCTTGACTGAATAATCTTAATGTGTTATTAAGGTTCTCATAATTGTATTGACATAAATCAAGAATTTTCACACCTTGTCATTCCCGCAGCGTTTTTGAGCGGGAATCCACAATGCAAAAGACTGGATTCCTGCTAAATACATGCAGGAATGACAAACTTGGGTTGATTGGATTTAATAAAGATAAAAGTATGTCGCTACTATTATGAACTTATTAGTAGTTTTGCACCAGTCATTGATAATTATTGTAAGATAGATAAAAAGGTATAAAAAATTTGCGAGTTATAGGAGGAAAGGCAAAGGGAAGGAGATTAAAGGCTTCAAAGGGTCTGGATATAAGGCCGACCTCGGACAAGGTCAAGGAATCTGTATTTAATATAATCGGGGATAAGATTGATGGCGCCCTCTTCTTAGACCTCTGTGCTGGGATAGGGAATGTGGGGATTGAGGCGGCAAGCCGCGGCGCAAAAGAGATAGCATTTGTTGAGAGCAACCAAAAAGCAGTTAAGTTAATAAAAGAAAATCTCCTATTGTGCCATTTAGAGGAAGATAGCAATGTCATATTTAGCGATGCAGTAAAATTTTTAAAAACCACAGAAGGAAAGTTTGATATTATCTTTTTTGATCCGCCATACCGCTCAGGGCTCCTTCAGGATGCCATTGCGGTTTTTGAAAAGAAAGAGATGCTTAATCCAGATGGAATTTTAATTGCAGAACACCAAAGCAAGACAATTTTACCTGAGATGATAGGAGGCCTGATTATTTTAAAAAAATATAAATATGGTGATACAACACTATCACTTTATAAAAGAAAGGAAGGCTTACATGAAAAAAAAGATTGCTGTGTATCCGGGGACATTTGACCCAATTACAAACGGCCATATTGATTTGATTGAACGGAGCCTCAGGATATTTGATGAGGTAATAATTGCAATTGCCCACAACCCAAGAAAGATGCCGCTCTTTAAGATAAAGGAAAGGATTGAGATGATTGCAGCATCAACAAAAGGACTGCAAAATGTAAGAATAGAAACCTTTGACGGCCTCCTTGTTGACTATGCGAAGAAAAAAAAGGCGCAGGCAATAATCAGGGGCTTGCGGGCAGTCTCGGATTTTGAATACGAGTTTCAGATGGCGCTTATGAACAGAAGGCTTGACAATAAGATTGAAACTGTGTTCCTGATGCCAAGCGAAGAATATTCTTATCTGACATCAAGCATAATTAAAGAGATTGCCGCATTTAAAGGCTCTGTAAATGGCCTTGTTCCAAAAATAGTTGCAAAAAAATTGAAAGAAAAATTTAAGTAGGGGCGCAGCATTTTCTATATTATTCATAAGGAGGATTACTGTAAATGATTTTGGCAAAAAGGGTCTCTAAACTAAAGCCCTCGCCAACACTGGCAATTGATGCAAAGGCAAAGGCAATGATTGCAAAGGGCACGGATGTGGTCAATTTCGGCGTTGGTGAGCCTGATTTTGACACACCTGAAAATATAAAAAATGCTGCTATCAGGGCAATTAACAATGGCTTTACAAAATATACACCAGTCGGCGGAATAGATGAATTAAAAGAGGCAATTGCAAAGAAATTATTGAACGACAATAATCTCACATATTCAAAAAACCAGATCATTGTCTCCTGCGGGGCAAAGCACAGCCTATATAATATTGCACAGGTGCTGTTTGACAGGGGTGATGAGGTTATTATCCCTGCGCCATACTGGGTCTCTTATCCTGATCAGGTTTTATTGAATAATGCCAAGCCTGTTATTATTAATACAACAGAAGATAATAATTTCATGTTAAACATAAAAGAGCTGAGAAAGAAGATTGCAAAGAAAACAAAGGCCATTATTTTAAATTCGCCATCAAACCCTACAGGCTCTGCCTATAATAAGAAGACATTAGAGGAGATAGCAGAGATTGCGGTTAAGAAAAAGATATATATTATCTCAGATGAGATTTATGAAAAGATTGTCTATGATGGGTTTAGGCATATAAGCATTGCATCTTTAAATGATAAGATTACGGCCTTTACAATTGTTGTCAATGGCCTTTCAAAATCACATTCCATGACAGGCTGGAGAATTGGATATGCAGCAGGACCTGAGGAGATTATCTCGGCAATGAACAAGGTGCAGAGCCAGAGCACATCAAACCCAACATCCATTGCACAGAAGGCAGCAGTAGAGGCATTAACAGGGCCGCAGGACTTTATACCGATAATGGTAACAGAATTTGATAAGAGGCGGAGATATATCGTTGAGAGGCTGAATAAGATTAATGGCATCTCATGCAGGATGCCGCAGGGTGCATTTTATGTCTTTCCGAATGTGGCAAGGCTTTATGGAAAAAATTACAATGGAAAGAAGATAAAAGGCTCATCTGAGCTGGCTTCCTATCTTCTTGAAAAGGCTCAGGCGGCAGTAGTACCCGGCGATGCCTTTGGCGCGGATGATTATATAAGATTCTCCTATGCAGCATCTCTGGACGCAATCAGAAAAGGGCTGGACAGGATAGAGGATGCCATCAATGCCCTTGACTGAGGCCTCAAAAAGCATGTATAATATTCTTATATGGAAGTTTAACTCTGGGTGTCTGGATTCCTGCTGGAGTTTACCCTCACGAAAGCGGGGGCAGGAATGACAGTGGAGTTATTAAGTATTAATGGAGGTTTTATAAATGCCTGTATACGAATACAAATGCAAAGACTGCGGTGAAGCCTTTGAAATAATCCAAAAGGTAAACGACCCGCCAAAGACTGCATGTGATAAATGCAATGGTGAATTATATAAGGTAATCAGCTCATCAGGCCTTGTTTTTAAAGGGAGCGGCTGGTATGTCACAGACTATTCAAATAAATTAAAGGAGCCAAAAAAAGATGGTGGAGATACGGATTCCAAGCCAAAAGAAACAAAGGCAGCAGAAACAGCTTCTGCAAAGGCCCAAATTGTAAAATAAATAATGAAACAGGTAAATGTTCATATCCCATATAAGAAGCTAAATGAGAACATTGGGCTGATAAAGGAAAAGAGGCTTAATTTAGAGATATATTTTGACGCAACCACCTTAGATACTGCAAAGATTGCAGATTACAAGAAACTTAAAAAAGACCTAAATTATAATCCAAGATTTACCTTTCATGCCCCATTTATTGATATGTCTCCGGGCTCTTTAGACAGACTCGTCAGGGAATTAACCGTAAAACGATTTAATCAGCTCTTTAAAATAGCAGATATCTTCAAGCCTGAGGTTATTGTATTCCATCCGGGTTATGATAAGTGGAGATATAATGGCTATTCTGATGCATGGCTTAAAAACAGCATAGAGACATGGAATGCGGTATTAGAGAGGGCAGAAAAATTAAATACAAGGGTGGCAGTGGAGAATATTTTTGAAGAGGAGCCTGAGACCCTGACCATGCTCGTTAAAGGGATAAATTCACCGAACCTTGGGGTATGCTTTGATACAGGCCACTTTAATATCTTCTCAAAGGTCTCCCTTGAGAAATGGTTTGAAGATATCGGTGATAATATTATAGAGGCTCACCTGCACGATAACTCAGGGAAGAGCGACGAACATCTCGGTATAGGGGATGGGACTGTTCAATTTGACCTTTTCTTCTCACTCCTTAAAAATACAAAATCAAACCCCATACTTACCATAGAAGGCCACTCACGAGAGGCTGTTGAAAAGAGCCTGATCAATATTCAGAAGTATCTATAAGTATCAGAGAAAATACCATGAAAAAACCTTTCTATATGATTATCATTTTACTGCTTGCACTTTCTTCAGCAAGAGCTGAAGAGGATTTATTTGCAAAGGCAAGGAAGCGGATGGTGGAGGCGGATTTAAAGGGCAGGGATATTACTGATCCCACTGTCCTCAGGGTCATGGGCAAGATGCCAAGGCAGCTCTTTGTTGCAAGGGAATTGCAGAAATCAGCATACAATGATCATCCTTTGCCAATTGCAGAGGGGCAGACAATTTCACAGCCTTATATAGTAGCTTTGATGACGCAGGTTTTAAAAATAAAACCCGGTGAGAAGGTTCTTGAAATAGGCACTGGCTCTGGGTATCAGGCAGCAGTACTGGCTGAGATAACAGATAAGGTATACACAATAGAGATAAGAAAACCCCTTGCAGAGGAGGCATCAGCGAGATTAAAAGAACTCGGTTATAAAAATGTGAAGATTAAGAATGCAGACGGCTATTTTGGCTGGGAGGAATATGCACCCTTTGATGCAATTATTGTGACTGCTGCTGCAAATCATATCCCGCCGCCTTTAATCAAGCAGCTTAAAAACGGCGGCCGGCTTGTTATCCCGATGGGCAGCACCACATATTATCAGACATTAACACTTGTAACAAAGATTAAGGGTGATGACCTGAGGGTTGAGCATATTACAAGTGTTGCCTTTGTGCCGATGACCGGAGAGGTTCAGAAGAAGAGGTAAAAATTTAAGAGTAGCTACATACCTTGCCGCATACACTTTTTACTCATACCTTAACGCATCTATTGGATTAAGAAGTGACGCCTTGTATGCAGGATAGAATCCAAAGAATATCCCCACGAGACCTGAAAAACCAAAAGCAAGAAAGATTGAAAGTGGTGACACGATCGTTGGCCATCCCGCAATGATTGACAATATCTCCGAGCCTGTTAGCCCGATTACAATCCCAATAATCCCGCCCATCAAAGAAAGCGTGAGCGCCTCTATAATAAATTGCAGCCTTATATCCCATGTCTTTGCTCCGATAGCCATCCTTATCCCTATCTCCCTTGTTCTCTCGGTAA
>JACPZJ010000064.1 GCA_016195585.1 Nitrospirota bacterium
ATTTCCTTATAGCCTCTTCTGCTGCTATCTGCTCTGCCTCCTTTTTGCTCCTTCCTGTGCCCCTGCCATAAACCTTATCGCCGATCAATAATTCAATCTCAAATATCTTCTCGTGTTCAGGCCCTCTTTCACCCGCCACCTTATAAACAGGCAGGGAAAGCCTCTGTCCCTGGCAGAGCTCCTGAAGCTCTGTTTTAAAATCAAAAGGAATCTTTTTTTCAACGGATTTTTTAATTGTCTCCTCAAAATTTTTAATAATAAAGATTGCTGACTGTGCAAGGCCGCCGTCAGAATATATGGCTGCAATAACCGCCTCAAGGGCATTTGCAAGGATGGAATTTTTATCCCTTCCCCCGCTCATCTCCTCGCCGCTTCCCAAAAGGAGGTAGCTACCAAGGCCTATCTTCCTTGCCATCTCTGCAAGCGCCAGCTCATTCACAAGCATGGATCTTATCTTTGACAGTTCACCTTCAAGCAGAAATGGATAGGTATTTATGAGATACTCACTGATAGCAAGATTAAGGACAGCATCCCCGAGAAATTCCAGTATCTCATTATCCTTAAGCCCCTTTGCCTTTTTTTCATTTATATATGACTTGTGGGTTAAAGCCTCAATGAGGAAATTGCTATTATGGAAGGTGTGGCCCAGTATTTTTTGTAGATCTGATAATTTTTCTTCTAACATTACATCTTAGGTTTTTTAAAGACCAGAGAGGCATTTGTACCGCCAAAACCAAAGGAATTTGACATAGCGGCATTTACCTCTGCCTGTCTTGCCTTGTTCGGGACATAATCAAGGTCACACTTAGGGTCAGGATATTCATAGTTAATAGTAGGCGTTATTATCCCCTTAGATATTGTCAATACTGTAACTATGGCCTCAACACCCCCTCCTGCGCCGAGCAGGTGGCCTGTCATAGATTTTGTGGAACTTACTGGTATCTTATAGGCATAATCGCCAAAGAGCCTTTTTATGGCCATTGTCTCAAATTCATCATTAAACTTTGTGGATGTGCCATGGGCATTTATATACTGGATATTTGTTAAAGGCAGTCCTGAGTCTGCCATAGCAGCCTTCATGCACCTGTAGGCGCCATCTCCGTCTGGGGAAGGGGCAGTAATATGATAGGCATCCCCGCTCATCCCATATCCGGCTATTTCTGCATATATCCTTGCCCCGCGCCTTTGGGCAAATTCCAGTTCTTCCAACATCAGCAGGCCTGCTCCCTCGCCCATTACAAATCCGTCCCTCTTTGCATCAAAAGGCCTGCTCGCCTTCTTTGGCTCATCATTATTTGTAGAAAGGGCCTTTGCAGCACAAAAACCTGCATAGCCGATAGCAGTAATACATGCCTCTGAACCGCCTGCAATCATTGCATCAGCATCTCCCCGCTGGATTATCTTAAAGGCATCTCCTATTGCATGCGTGCCTGATGCGCATGCAGTAGCAACAGCGCTATTTGGGCCTTTAATGCCATAGCGGATAGCTATCTGGCCTGCAGCAAGGTTGATTATAACAATGGGTATAAAAAAAGGCGAAACCCTTCTCGGGCCGTTTTCAAGAAGCCTCTTATAAAAAAACTCAATGGATGAGAGGCCGCCCATGCCTGCGCCGACAATAACACCAATCCTTGGCGCATTTTCATCCGTAATCTTTAAACCAGAATCATCCATTACCATCTGGCTTGCAGCAACTGCAATCTGGATAAACCTGTCCATCTTCTTTATCTCTTTCTGCTCTATATAGACATCAGGCTCAAACCCCTTTATCTCACCCGCAATCTTGGATGTCATATCCTTTGCATCAAACTGTGTAACCTTGTCTATGCCTGACTCGCCCCTGCACATGGCATCCCAGCTCTTCTCAACCCCAATACCGAGCGGGGTTAACATGCCCAATCCTGTAACAACAACCCTTCTTTTCAGAAAACACCTCCAAGTCGCTTCGCTCTATTGTAAAATGAAAAATGTAAATATTAAAATACAAATTTATTATTTCTAAAGCTCATTTTAAAATTTGCATTTTACAATTTCCAATCTGCAATTTAATATTACATAATAACATAGGGGTGGTTATTTCTGCCACCCCTACAATAATCAAAATAGCTATTAAAAAAGACTAAACCTTTTCCTTTATATAATCAATTGCATTCTGGACAGTAGCAATCTTTTCTGCATCCTCATCCGGAATCTCAATCCCGAACTCCTCCTCAAAGGCCATAACCAGCTCCACTGTATCCAGTGAATCTGCGCCCAAGTCATCAACAAATGATGACTCCGAAATAACCTCATCCTCACTAAGCCCTAATTGTTCTGCTATTATCTTCTTTACCCTCTCATCTACACTTGCCATTAATACCTTCACCTCCTTTTAAATTTTTATCCATTACATCCACATTCCGCCGTTTACATGTATTACCTGTCCTGTAATATAGCCCGCACTGTCTGAGGCTAAAAATCTCACTGCATTTGCTACATCCTCAGACGTCCCGAGCCTCCCCATAGGTATCTGCTTCTGCAAATTATCCCTTACCTCCTGTGATAATGCCTGTGTCATTGCAGTATCTATAAAACCCGGGGCCACGGCATTCACATTTATACCCCTGTTTGCATATTCCCTCGCAACAGTCTTTGTCAGGCCGATCACCCCCGCCTTGGATGCAACATAATTTGCCTGTCCTGCATTCCCCATAACACCGACTATAGAGGCAATATTTATTATCCTTCCGCTCCTCTGTTTTGCCATCGGCCTTATTGCTGCCTTTATGCAGTTAAAGGTGCCCTTCAGGTTTATATCAATAACAAGGTCCCAATCTTCTTCTTTCATCCTTACAATCAGATTGTCCCTTGTGATGCCGGCATTATTAACAAGGATATCAATCCTGCCAAACTTTTCTATTGTCTTATTTATCATCTCATCCACTTCAGAAAAATTTGCTACATTCGCCTTCACTGCAAGGCTCTTGCAGCCAATAGCCTCAATCTCCTTTGCCGCCCCTTCTGCACCCTCAAGATTAACATCGGATATCACCACATCAGCGCCAGCACGGGCAAGGGCAAGGGCTATCTCCTTGCCAATTCCCTGCGCCGCACCTGTGACTAATGCTATTTTCCCTTTTAGGTCCATCACTCAACCCTCTTATAAACTAATCCCTTTTAGTGTATCCTCAAGGCTCTTTTTATCTTCTACATTAAAAATCTTTACCCCTTTATCTATCCTCTTCACCAGACCGGAAAGAACCGAACCGGGGCCAACCTCAATAAAGGTATCTACACCCATCTCAATTATGCGTAAGATGGAATCCACCCACAACAGCGGATAAGAAAGCTGTCTGACAAGTGAATCTTTAATTACTGCCGAATCTGTAATTGCCTTAGCATCTGCATTATTAATTAACGGGATGCTGAGGTCTTTAATTTTAATCCTGTTTAATTCGGTCTCTAATCTCTTGCCTACAGGCTCCATTAACAGGCAATGTGAAGGCACACTAACAGGAAGCGCAACAACCCTTGCGCCCTGCCCTTTTGCAAGCTCCATTGCCTTTTGAACAGCATTCTTCTCGCCTGCGATAACAACCTGAACAGGTGAATTTATGTTTGCTGGCGACACCACCCCTTCATTTGATGCCTCTTTGCATACACTATTTAATGCCTCTTTGTCAAGTCCAATTATTGCAGCCATCATTCCTTTGCCTTCTGGGTAGGCCTCCTGCATGAACTGCCCCCTTTTTTTTACCAATTTTACAGCATCAGAAAAGGATATCCCTCCCCCTGCCACTACAGCGGAGTATTCACCGAGGCTGTGTCCTGCAAATACAGATGGTTTTATGCCATTCTTTTTAAGCGCCTCAAAGGCTGCAATACTAACCGTCAATATTGCCGGCTGGGTATTCTCAGTCAGGCTAAGCGCCTCCTTTGGACCATTAAAGCAGAGCTGCGAAATCGGGAAGCCGATGGCATTATCAGCCTCATCAAATATATTTTTTGCCTCAATATAACTATCAAAAAGATCCTTTCCCATGCCTGGGTATTGCGAACCCTGGCCGGGAAAGATAAATGCAATCTTTTTCACTTTAATTGATACCCCTCACCCTATCCCTCTCCCTGTCTGCCGACAGGCAGGCCGCAAGGGGAGAGGGGATTATATGAATTTACACCACCATTTTCTGCAACTTCTCTAAAACCGCCTCTGCCTCTGACATTAACTCCTGAATAATCTCCTTAGAACTCTGCCTCTTCTTTACAAGGCCTGCTATCTGGCCGCACATAACAGAGCCGTATGTCATATCACCATCAACTGCTGCTGCGCGGAGCTTTCCTGCGCCAAGTTTTTCAAGCTCCTCCATACTCGCGCCTTCTGCCTCAAGGCGCATAAATTCTTTGGCCAGTCTATTCTCTATAATTCTTACAGGGTGTCCTGTCTTCCTCCCGGTAACAACTGTATCCCTGTCCCCGGCCTTTATGACTGCCTCTTTATAATTTTCATGCACTGTGCACTCATTGGCAACAATAAATCTTGTGCCTATCTGAACACCCTCTGCTCCGAGGGCAAAGGCAGCGGCAATACCCCTTCCATCTCCAATGCCTCCTGCAGCAATCACAGGCACCTTCACGGCATCAACCACCTGCGGAACCAGCGCCATTGTTGTCAGCTCTCCCACATGGCCGCCGGATTCTGTGCCCTCGGCTATTAATGCATCAGCGCCGCCCCGCTCAAGCCTCTTTGCAAAGGCGACTGATGGGATAACAGGGATAACCTTTATGCCCTTTTTATGGAATGTCTCCATGTATATACCGGGATTTCCTGCGCCTGTCGTTACAACAGGCACACCTTCTTCCAGTACAATATCAACAAGCCCTTTAATCTGCTGGGACATGAGCATAAGGTTTACGCCAAACGGCCTCGTGGTCAGGGACTTTGTCTTTTTTATCTCTTCTCTTAATATCTCAGCCGTCATCGCAGCAGAGCCGATTATACCAAGCCCTCCTGCATTTGAAACAGCAGCCGCAAGAGAGGCAGTTGATACCCAAGCCATCCCCCCCTGTAAGATTGGATATTCAATATTCAAAAGCTCACATATCCTTGACTTTATCATCGCATCTCCCTTCTTACCATCGTATAAGCGCCGATGCCCATGTCAATCCTGCGCCAAAGGCCTCAAAGATAATAACATCATCCTTCTTCACCCTGCCATCCCTCACTGCCTCATCAAGTGCCATCGGCACAGAGGCAGCAGAGGTATTTCCATATCTCTCAATATTAAGCACAACCCTTTCAATCGGTATATCAAGCCTCTTTACCACAGCCTGAATTATCCTCAGATTTGCCTGATGCGGAATTATCCAGTTTACATCTGAAGGCTTAATTTTGTTATGTTCAATTGCCTCAAGGATAACCGCCTCCAGCGACTTTACAGCAATCTTAAAGGTCTCGTTTCCCTTCATCTTCATATAAATAAGCTTGTCATCGATCATCTGATGAGACACAGGATACCTTGAACCGCCGCCGGGTATATAAAGAAGGTCCCACATTGAGCCGTCAGTATGGAGGTGGGTTGATAAAATCCCGCTCTTCCCGTTATCCCCGCGCAAAACAACAGCGCCTGCCCCATCACCAAAAATGACACAGGTATTCCTGTCGCTCCAGTCAATCATCTTTGAGAGGACCTCTGCGCCAATAATAAGCGCTGTCTTATATGTGCCATTTCTTATAAATTGATCAGCAATAGACATAGCATAGATAAAGCCTGAGCATGCAGCAGATATATCAAAGGCCACTGCATTCTTTGCGCCTATCTTACCCTGCACAATACTTGCTGTTGACGGAAAGAACATATCAGGTGTAACTGTTCCGACGATAATTAGATCAATATCCTCAGGTTTGATACCTGCCATCTTTATGGCATTATTTGCTGCCTTTATTGAAAGGTCTGATGTTGCCTCATCCTCTGCCGCAATCCTTCTCTCCCTTATACCTGTCCGCTCCATTATCCATTCATCAGAGGTGTCCACCAGTTTCTCAAGATCAAAATTTGTAAGTACCTTTGAAGGGGCATAGGCGCCTGTTCCTATTATACGAGACCTTAGCATTATTTTACTGCCCCTTTTTGCCCCGATTTTTTTCCCTTTTCCTTATATGCATTCATACTCTTTGCAATATCGCTCTGTATATGCTCAATTATTCTGCTTTCGTGAAATTCCTTTGCCACCTTAATTGCATTCTTTATAGCCTTTGCAGATGACCTGCCATGCGATATAATTGAAATTCCATCCACGCCGAGGAGCGGGGCGCCGCCATACTCTGAATAATCAACCCTCTTTCTAAAATTAACAAAGGCAGGCTTTAAAAACATATATCCCAGCCTCCCGAATCTTATATTTGCAATTTCCTTTTTTAGCATCTTGCCAATCGCATCGGCAAGCCCTTCGCTTATCTTTAATGCCACATTACCAATAAACCCGTCGCAGACTATAACATCGGCATTACCCTGATACACATCCCTTCCCTCAACATTGCCTATAAAATTGAGCTGCGAGCCTTTCAGATACTGAAATGCCTCCTTTGTAACCTCATTACCCTTTGTGGCCTCCGCGCCGATGCTTAATAGCCCAACCTTCGGATTCTGTTTTTTGTATATGTACTTTGCATAAATATCGCCCATTATTGCAAACTGAAATAGGTGCTCTGCCTTACAGTCAACATTTGCACCCACATCAATCATAATTGTTGTCCCTGATATCGTGGGAAGGAGTGCTGCAATCGCAGGCCTCTCCACCCCTTTTATTGTGCCCAGAACAAAGAAGGCTGCTGCCATTGCAGCGCCTGTATTGCCAGCGCTTATAACAGCAACCGCCTCTTTATCCTTGACGAGTTTTGTTGCAATCCAGATAGAGGAGTCCCTTTTCTTTCTGATAACAATAGAGGGTGAATCGTGCATATCCACGACCTGTGAGGCATGGACAATAGAAATAGAAACCCCTTCAGTCTTATACTTTGCCAGCTCGGCGGAGACTGCCCCCTCCTCACCCACGAGGATTATCTCAACCCCGTATTCCTTTGCTGCAAGGACAGCCCCTTCAACTATATTCGCAGGGGCATAATCCCCTCCCATTGCATCAAGTGCAATCTTCATAAATCCCCGCTATTTCTTATAACAATAAACCCTGTTAGATTCTAACAGGGTGAATGAATGATCGGTCTGCCCCTTATTCCCTGTCTGCCCCCGCTTGCCATCGGGCAAGGACAGGCAGGATGGGCTTCACTTATCTTAGGCCTGCTGAACCTTCTTAATGGTAATTACTTCTTCACCTTTATATGTCCCGCAGTTAAGACAGGCGCGATGGGGCAACTTTGGCTCGTTGCACTTTGGACAGGCTATTAAAGCAGGTGCGCTTAAATATTTATGTGTCCGCCTTTTATCCCTTCTGGCTTTTGATATCTTGTGTTTTGGATTTCCCATTCTAAATACTCCCTTCTAAGTTACTCTTTTTTTAAGAAATTCTTTAATACTGCAAAGTGCGGGCTTATACTATCCTTACCGCAGCCACACTCCTTTATATTCAAATTCTGGCCGCATACAGGGCATATCCCCTTGCAGGATGGACTGCACAAAGGCTGCATTGGTATTGACAGAATAATCTGCTCCTTCACCAACTCATCAAGCTCCAGTGCATCACCTTTATAGAACCCGACCTCCATCTCTGACCCTGTTAATTCTAACTCCCCCTCCTCTTTATGCTGAGGAGAAGGTATATAATCCACTGCAAAATGGGGATTGATTCTAAAAGTAAATTTCTTGAGGCAGCGGCTGCACCCTATTTTCAGTTCAGCCTCCAAACTGCCGCTAATGAAAACAGTATCCACTTCCTTCTTAATATGAGTATTTACAGCCACATCTGCAGAGAAAGAATACCCCTCCTCATCTAAAGACAGCCTTTCAATGGCCTCTTTATAACTTAAATCAAGCCCCTCCTCTGGTATGTTTCTCAAATCTATAACCATGTAAAACCCTTTGATTTATTTAAACTTTCTGGGCACATCCGAGAGTCTGGGCTTTGGAATTATACTTAGCCTCCCCCTATTTGTCAAGGGAAAAGATACCCCTTCCCTTTGTTTGCAAAATATTCTATAATAGCGTTTTATAAAGGAGATATAATGAATAAAAATATACATATTATAACAAATTCTTCCGGTAATTCCAAAATTTTTGGACTTATATTAATCTTAATAGTCGTCTCAGCTATCTATCTCAGTTATATGCTCCTCCCCCACTATCTGAATTATTACAGCTTCAGGGACATTGCACAGGCAAAGACAAAGATGGCACAAATAATTAAAGAGGAACAAATCTTAAATGACCTGTATAAAGAGGCAAAGAAACTTGATCTGCCTCTTGAAAAAGAAGACATCATTATTAAAAGGAG
>JACPZJ010000063.1 GCA_016195585.1 Nitrospirota bacterium
CTTTTTCTTATTTCTTCAATCCCTTCCTGTTCTCTTCAATAATCTCTGTATTTGGGGGCTCAATCTCCAAGATTTTTTTATATTCATCTTCCGCCTCTTTGTAAAGACCATTTCTAAGATAAATGTCACCTAACAGCTTATATGCAAAATAATTATCAGGCTGATATGTTATCGCCCTTTTAAGCTGGTCAACTGCCTCTGGCAGATAGCCTTCGCTTATAAAATCTTCTGCCTCTATTAAAGCATCTTCTGACAAAAGCTCATATTTAAAGGCATCGGTTTTAATATATGTGTCTTCAGGATAATCAGCGCCGTCAATCCTCCCCTTAAGGTCAAATGCCATGAATCTGCCATAAGCACCCGGAGGTTTTGCAAGATAGAATCTCAGTTCAGAAGGTGAAAACAAGATTGAATAAGATGTATCAATACGGTTGATTGCACCCTTTTCTCTAAAGGGCAATCTCCTGTTATTAATATCTTTATGGTCGCGAAGAAACTCAATGACCTTCTCCTTAGTTATTCTTCCATAATTTTCTGTGATAAGCTTTTCTAATCTCTTAAATCTTGGCATACTGTCGCCCTTGTCTCGTGCAATAATATTTTTTGTGTCATCCTTATAAATTTCACTTACATAGTGATTTGTCTGAAAGATAACGCCTCTTTCGGATTTCCTTACAGCCATCTTTCTTGCTGATGCCTCAACAACAACTACCTCGTTGTTTTTCCCATCACCGATAATAATGCTTGATGAGGACATCCTCGGCGTCTCAGAAATGATTTTTATTGCTTCATCAATTGTATTTGCATACTGCAGTATCATTTTTAATAAAAATGAAATCGGCATACCCTCCATTGATACATCAGTAGAGCGCGATGACATTACAGATACTACAATGCCTTTGTCATTCATGCCTGATATAACGCCAACCATTGCAGGCCAGCAGACAGAGAGAAAGGAATTACCCTTGTCAGGTTCGTAGAATACAATTGTCTTTAGATTGTCAAATGTTCCGCGGTTACCGAGGTCAGCATTCCTGCCGATGAGCAATTTCCCATCAGGCGCTGCATTTTTTGAGACAGCAAAGGCAGAGCTTGCAAAGTTGTGGCCAATATCATGGAGCACATGGAAAAAAAGGAGAATGCGGTAATCAGGGTTATAATCCTTAAATGAGTCTGCCATGCCTTTCATTTCTTCAATATATTCTGCCGGCACATATTTCTCAATCTTCCCTGCCTTGTAATATACATATCTGTTTAAAAGCCATCTTCCGAATGAGCCCAAAGGAATCTTTGGAAACAGGCTTTCAAATGCGCGAAGTGTGTCGTCAAATTTATAACCGAGCAGCTTGCCGTATTGATAGCCCATCTCATGGTGAGAGCCTTTTAGATGCAGAAGATATGTATTGTCTTTAATCTCAAGATATGCCTTGCCATAGGTGATTTTTTCTGCAGAGTAGACATAGTTGTTGTCTGCTTTAAAAGTCTTAGCAGGCGCGCAGGCAGAAAGTGCAATGATTGCAAGCAAAGATATAAAGAAGGGCTTGCGGAGCAACTTGCCCCTTTGACCCCTTGCCCCTTTGACCCTTCTGGATTTTATCCTATCCATAACCTCACCACAGCAGCAATAAAGACAATCAGGCTTGGAATTGCAATCAGCTTGTATATGCCTGTCCATTCTGCCTTGAAATACTCCTTTGTTAAAACAAGACACATATGTACAGGTGAAAGAAGCACGCCAATATATCCGCCAGCAAATGCAAAGGCCATAAGGCCAATGCTGAATCCATTTTCCTGAAGCATGAGATATATCAATGGAAATGTTACGCCTACAAAGGCAACAGTAATGCCTGTTAGTATCCCTACAATAAATGGAAGTGTAAACAGGATAATGCCAAGCGGAAGCCCGCTTGATGAAAATGTTTCAGAAAGCGCGGGCAGCGCCCCTGACTTATCAAGGGTAGTTTTAAATATCATTATGCCAACAACCATGAGCAGATAGTTTATTGAGATGCTCTCTTTAAGGGCAGTAATTATATCCTTTATATTATATCTATAAATAATGAATAGCGCTATAATTACAATTGCCATTGAAAGGCTTATATCAAGCCCGATTATTAATACAAAGAAAAAGATGGCAATAACAGGGAGTAGGCTTAATATAAATGGCAGAAGATGTTCCTTAGCTCTTATTTCTTCTGCTAACGGCGCCTCGTCTTTTATTCCCCTTAATCCGAATATAATACCGCCTATGATAACTGCAAGGCTAAAAGGCATTTGGGCAAGTATTATTGATTTGAGCGGTATATGTGAAATGCCAGAGGCAAGGATTATACCCGGGTATAATGGTATGGTAAATTCCCACGGATGCCTGAACCAGTAATTGATAAAGCTTTTCTTTGCTGGCGAGAGATTCATTCCCTTGCTTGTCTCTTCAACAAAGGGCGCAGAAAAGCGAGCGCCGCCGATAGAGGGAAGCAAGCCTATTACAGCAGGCATAACTGCCATAACTATCCTGTGGTCATTTACCAGGCCCTTTAGAGAATTTACCATCCTCTGTAGGTTCTCTGTCTTTCTCAAAACATTTTCCAGAACCATAATCATTGCAAGCGCCAGGATAAGATGGATGGTCGTTGTATCAATCAGCCCTGCAACAATGCTTTTGCCAATCATCTCTGCCGGCATGGAAAAAAGGATGCCGATAAAAAGCGCGCCGATGAGCATCACAAGACCTAAATTCCATTTTAAGCGGATAAAAAAAACAATCAATGCAAAGATAAAGGCTATTTTAATTAAAGCCATGCTGCTAATTTACTAAAAAAAGAAGGGTGTTGCAAGGGGTAAAAAAGGACTTAATATATTATGTCCAAATAAATAATACCCTCCCCCTTGATGGGGGAGGGTATGGGGTGGGGGGTGAAGTTGCTAATTGTACACTGGTCTGGCTCTTCCAGTCTCTTTGTCAATGAAAATCTTGTTCACCAGCGAGTTGTCCTTTGTAACAATCTCTGCCTCAAAGCCTGTCTCCTTTTCTGTTATCTTGCCGAGCTTGAGATTTGGATTTCTTGTCCATTTCAGATGATTCTGTAAAATGGTTGTCGCCTCATCCTTTGTTATTGGCGCAGCGCCAATGGTCAGGTCATGATACGGGCAGTTATCCGGGCCGCCAAAACCGGGTACGCCGCCAGAATATCCGCCATGCATCATGCCACCCATCATGCCCATGCCTCTACCCATGCCATAGCCGTCGCCCCATCTGTGAGGCTGTGCAATGGCGATTGCACCAAAAACTAATAGGATAAGGACTGTTGCTGTTATTAATACTGACCTCGTCATATAAAACACCTCCTTTTTTAACTCTCACCTTTTTACCCCTCACCCTATCCCTCTCCCCAAAGGGGAGAGGGGAAAAGTGCAGTGGGAGGGGATTAAGGAGAGGGCGAAATAAAATTTTTACTGTCTACATTAATATCCTAATTGCATAACTGATGCCAGAAAGAGGGAATAGAGAAAAAAATATTGTAATATTTTGTTATTATTAATCTTTTTTAAAATGTCATCAGACAGATAGAAAAGAAGTGGTTTTATGAGTGGGAAATTTTTTCTCGGATTAGAGGAGCAACTGTATAATTTTTTCTCATTTGATTTTGTATTCCTTAATCTTATTCAATAAAGTCCTTCGTGTTATGCCGAGAAGCTGTGCTGCCTTTGTGCGGTTGTCATTTGTTTCATTCAATGTCTTAACGATCAAGTTTTTTTCCACATCTTTAATAGATTTTCCCGCATCAACATCAACCCCCCTTTGTCCCCCCTTACTAAGGGGGGAATCAGAAGGGAGAGCAGACTGTATTGCAATGGGAAGGTCAGAGGGCGCAATATATTCTCCCCTGCTCATTATAACTGCGCGCTCTATTGCATTTTCAAGCTCTCTTATATTTCCCGGCCAGTTGTAATTTTGCATAAGGCTGATAGCTTCAGGATGAAGCCCCTTTATAGC
>JACPZJ010000060.1 GCA_016195585.1 Nitrospirota bacterium
GGCGGGCCTTGAATAACTACCCCTTTTGAACTGCTGTCCTTTATTTTTCTAAAATATCTCCGTAGAAAATCTGCGATAATGTCACAAAGTAGCTGAAGTAATTGTTTCTAATTTCCCTTTAAGGGAAAGGATGCTGAGATGCAAAAAAGGAATCGTTTAAGCAGTATTATTAGGGTGCGCCAAGGTCCACAACAGGCAGATTGTCGCCCATTTCATTTGCCCCATCACCACGGTTAATTTTATCCCCAATGCCAAGCTGACCTTCTGCATTATATCCCCAGCACTTAACAGTACCGTTATCCAGCAAGGCACAGGTGTGAAGGCTTCCTACAGCAAGCTCTACTGCTGTGCGGCCTGTCCCAAGATTAACTGCCGATAGGTTGTCGCCCATTTCATTTGCCTCATCACCACGGTTATTTATATCCACAAGGCCAAGCTGGCCAAAGTTATTATATCCCCAGCACTTAACAGTACCATTATCCAGCAAGGCACAGGTGTGAAGCATTCCTATTGCAAGCTCTACTGCTGTGCGGCCTGTCCCAAGATTAACTGCCGATAGGTTGTCGCCCATTTCATTTGCCTCATCACCGCGGTTATTTATATCCCCAAGGCCAAGCTGGCCATAGTTATTATATCCCCAACACTTAACAGTATCGTTATTCAGTAAGGCACAGGCATGGTAGTAACTCGCCACAAGTTTCAGCGCTGTGCGACCAGATCCAAGATTAACTGCCGATAGGTTGTCGCCCATTTCATTTGCCCCATCGCCGCGGTTATTCGTATCACCCAGGCCAAGTTGGCCATAGTCATTTCGCCCCCAACATTTTACAGCACCATTATCCAAACGCACACAGGTATAAAGTCCGCCGGCAGCAAGTTCCACTGCTGTGCGCCTAACACCAAAATCCACAGCAGGCAGATTATCACCCATCTCATTTGCCCCATCGCCGCGGTTATTCGTATCACCCAGGCCAAGCTGGCCATTGTCATTATTTCCCCAGCACTTAACAGTACCGTTATCTAACACAGCACAGGTATGAAGGCCGCCGGCAGCAAGTTCCACTGCTGTGAGGTTAGCGCCAAGCTCCACAGCAGGCAGATTATTGCCCATCTCACCTGCCGCATCGCCGCGGTTATTTATATCCCCAAGGCCAAGCTGGCCAAACTCATTCAGTCCCCAACATTTAACCATACCATTAGCTAACCTGGCGCAGGTGTGTCCAGCACCAGTAACAAGCCTTGCACCCGTGTTAAATCGCCAGGTGTAATCTGCGCTGAGGTTGTTGCCCACAAGGCTGAGAGCCGCTGTGCCATTCACCTGGCCGCCAGCGCTGCTTAATGTGAAGCTGGCGGTTGTGATGGTGTTCGGGTCAAGAGCCTCTGAAAAGGCAGCAGTGATTTGAGCTGTAAGGCCTGCGCCATTGGCTGTATTTAAAGGGTTTGTGGATACCACCATAGGTGGTGTGGTATCTGTCTCAGTTGTAAAGCCCCATGTATAATTTTGTGTAAGGGAATTTCCAGCCAAATCCTTAACCCCAATTGTAATTGTAGCTGTGTAGGGCGTGAAATAAACCAGGGAAGTGGAAGGGACAAAGGTCGCAATAAGGCCATTTAAGTTAACAGTACCAGGAATATTGTTTGTTCCATCACTAACAGTGAATGTGCTGTTATTAATAGTGGTGGGATTCATTGCCTCACTGAATACTGCAGATACAGTGATGTTTATAGCAACATTCGTTGCTCCACCTGAAGGAGTATTAGATAATATCGTTGGCGGTGTGGTATCCGGTGCTGTTCCTGTAGTAAATTTCCAAACATAATCATTTGCCATTGCATTTCCGGCCAAATCCTTTGCCCCTGTTGTAACAGTGGCAGTATATAGTGTGGAATAGGCGAGGAAAGAGGAGGGTATGAAGGTCGCAGTTGTGCCGTTTAAGCTGACATTGCCAGAAATATTGTTTGTTCCATTACTAACAGTGAATGTGCTTGTGTTAATAGTGGTGGGATTCATTCCCTCACTGAATACAGCAGATACAGCAGTGATGTTTATAGCAACATTCGTTGCTCCGCCTGAAGGAGTATTAGATAATATCGTTGGTGGCGTGGTATCTGGTGGTGTGTTGCTATTTCCTCCTCCACCACCACCTCCACTACCTCCACTACCTCCGCATGAGGCTAAAATTACAATAGTAAAGACTAAAGATAAAAATATAAGATGCCAACTTTTATCTTGCCTTTTGTTTCTCATTATCCAATTCCTTAATCAATCTACTTAAGCAGTTCTCTTAATCAGAAGGTAACCCCTCCATCACTTAATATATGCAATCCTTGTGCCAGATTGTGGATAATTTAAATCACTTATTTATCAATGTATTAGAATTTTATCAAGGTGATGTGGTATAACCTTTAATGCCAACTTTAGGAAAAATTTTTCCTTTATTTATCATTCTTATTCTCACATTATTCCTTATACTGCGACTCTAAAAACAACCTGTTGAAAGAGTCAGTATACACGGTGTAGTGGTTATGGGGGCCTTTTAGAAGGAACAGGAATAGAAATAGATACAAAAATTGCAGAAGCAATTAATTCATGTTTGAAAAATCCTCTTCAATAAAACTTACTGCAGCTTTATCTCTACACACCAACAGGCATATATTCTATTTTACTATCGTCAAGAAACAAGCAGACTTCTTTAAGGGCTTGAATAAGCGGATTATCGCTCATTTTGTTTTCAATATTAAAAGCTCTTTCAGCATTAATTCTTTGGGCTCATTTTCTTTGAGTTTTTGAAATAGGTTCCATAAATAATAAGATTAGTCTATATCCTTATTTTCTGTCAAGAAATTTTGTATAGCGGTTTTCTATTTTTGCCTTAAATATGCCTCTTTTTCTTGAGAAAGTAAACAGAGAGGAAATAAAAGAATGAAGATATGAGAAATGTATAGGCAAGTGTTAATAACAGATATTCCAATTTTGCATCTGAAAGGCGGAGGCTTGAGTATATCTTTGCTGTTTCTTCAGAAAAGGGGCTGAATGAAGGAATAAGGATGTAGATGACATCAACAAAACCCTTTAGAGCCTTCAAAAAAGAGATATAATTGCCATCTCCGCCAGCCTTGAGCCCATTTATCAAAAAAATCTTAAGATAATAAAATGTGCCTTCGCTAAAGATAAAGATAATCAACACAACAAGGGCAGGGTGAAGGATAACTGATAAAAAGGTGATGTAAGAAAGGATGATAATTGCCTGAAGAAACTCATTAATAGTGATATAAAAAATCCCTCCCTGAAATGGTATATTCCATATAAGGAACAGTATTGAACATATAAGCAATATGCCTGAAAAAAGGATGAACGACGCTGATATGATGGGATATTAATAATAGTCCTAAGCCTGCAGTAACTATTGTTGCAAAGCTATTTAGTTGGGAGAATATCGTTCTAACAATTTCTAAATGTTTTGTCATTGAAAAGAAAATGATTGAAGGGATAGTTGACATCCCTAATACGAGGATTATAAAGATAGAGGCAGCTAAAAGGAGCCTGTTTCTTATGTAAAATTTAAGGTTTGTTTTGATGTTTGCTATTAGTTGATGATAGATCATTGCCTTTTCCTTTCAGAATATTAAAGAAGGCATCCTCAAGGGTGACCTTCTTAAGCGAGCATTCATACACCCTGATTGCTGAGGCATCTACAAACTCAATAAATGCCTTTAGTTTATCAATGGCTATCTCAGCCTTGATTGTGCTTGGCGTCTTTATCTTTACATCTATATATTCAGGAAGGTTATCATGCGCATCAAATTCTACCTGATAGGTTTCAAGGTCAAAGCTCCTCAGCCTATTTAAATCATCCTGCGCTATTACCTTTCCCCTATCCATTATGGCAGCACGGTTGCAGACCATTTCTATTTCAGATAAGACATGGGAATTTAAGATTATTGTTGCGCCATTTTTATTCATCTCAATAAGTATGTCCCTGAACTCCTTTACAGTAATAGGGTCAAGACCCCGTGTCGGCTCGTCAAGGAATACAACCTTTGGCTTATTTACCAG
>JACPZJ010000075.1 GCA_016195585.1 Nitrospirota bacterium
GTCAGTCCTTGCGACCTGCGCCCAGATACGTCTCAATGACCCGCGGGTCCGCCGCCAGCTGATCTGCCGGTCCGCTCAACCCTCTTTCAGGCTCGGCATCCAGTTTCTGCACTGTATAACATTGGCAACAAGGTTTCGGTGTGTGAGTATTACCCCCTTTGGTATGCCTGTTGTGCCGCCTGTATATTGCAATAACGCAGTATCGTCAGGCAGAACCTTGATTAAAGGAGAATCAGTCTTTGCCTCATTTAAAAGCCTGAGGAGGTCGTATACCGGAGCCGTCTTATCAACGCTTATTAAATGCCTTTCTTTAATGAGCGTTATAATTGGATAGAGCAGCTTTAATAATGGAGGAAGATAGTCCTTTACGCCTGTAATAATAACCCTCTTGAGATTTGTATTTGCCAAAATATTTTTAATACGCGGGAAAAAGAGGTCTAAGGCAACAATGGTCTCAGCGCCTGAATCCTTCATCTGAACCTCTATCTCCCTTTCAACATACAATGGATTGGTCTGAACAACGATTGCGCCTATTCTTAGCATCTGTTTGTAAGCTCATTTAATTCCTTGTATGTTATTTTATTGCCGAAGAAGAAGGTAGCAGGATTGTTTGGAAATCTTTCTGCTGCGTGTGTAAGAAATTGCTGTAATGGAATATCAGGATATTTTAACGTTGATGGTATGCCTGGTTCGTATGACTTTAACCATGGTCTATCAGCATTCATAAGGCCTCCTAACTATTAATTCCCTCTCCCCTTGCGGGAGAGGGTTAGGGTGAGGGGTATCCATTTCATCCTTCTGGCACAAAGGTATTGGTAATCCTAATAGCCGAGCCGGCAGCGCCGCATTTTGCTGTATCAGCCCCAATATCCTGAGCACTCCATTTTATAATCTCTGCCTTTGCCGCCTTCATTATCTTTATAGCGCTCGGCACCCTCGGTTTATTTGAATCTTTATTAACTGCAACTACTGCTGGCATATCTATTTCTATATTTGAATGACTATCCACGCCTGTTAATCTGTCAACATTAATTTTCTTATCTAATATGCTGCTCAGAGCAGTAACGAATGTTGCCTGTTCAACATTAAATATCTCTGCCAATCTTGGCCCTACCTCGCCGATTGTATCATCTTCTGCTGTATTGCCGCAGATTATTAAATCAAAACTGCCGAGTTTTTTTATTGCAAGGCTTAATACATAAGCATTTGCTAAGCCGTCGCCTTCTGCAAAGGCAGCATCTTCAAGAAGTATTCCTTTATCAGCGCCCATTGCAATCGCCTCTTTTAATAATGAGCCTGTCTTTTCATCGCCGAGTGTTATTGCAGTTATCTCAGAAGGCATCTTGTCTTTGATGCTAAGCGCAAACTCCAAAGCATTCCTGTCAGCAGGATTCATAATTCTTGGATTCAGCTCAAACACAAGCCCCCTGCCCTTGCTGATTTTGATATTGCTTAAATCTGGTATTGGTTTTAGTAAGACGATTATCTTCATAGTACCTTGTCCCTAACACTTTTTTACATTTTTATAGTGTCATTCCCGCAAAGCCTGCCCCTGAATGTTTCTGTCAGGGGTTTTTGAGCGGGAATCCACAAATAGACAAGACTGGATTCCTGCCAGAGGCATGCAGGAATGACAAAAAGTATAAAGCTATTTATGAGGCACCACAATAAAAATTAAGCAGCCTTATAGATTTCAACGCCCTTCTCTACTATTTCCCCGCCAATTTCAAAATAATCTGCCTTTTCCAACTCATCTTCTGTAAAACCAATAGGGTCAATATCAACAGAAATTTTTATTTTTCTTGCATAATCAGACAAAAGCATAATCCTCTTTATATCATCCATCCTTTTAAACTTATCAGAAACAACAGCAATATCAATATCGCTGCCCTTTGCAGGTCTGCCATACGCATAAGAGCCAAAGAGAATAACCCGTTTTACAGGTATTTTTTTCTGCAGCTCTTTTACATATTTCAATATTACATTTCTAATTTCAGATTTTTTGTAAACCATTTGTCTTCTCAAAAATAATCAAATGACCAAATAACCTACTGTCCAGCGCGAACAGGCCATACAAGGTAGTTGCCTGACTTAATGTAGGCGAACACACGCCCCATGCCCATATAAACACCCCCAGCACCGATAGTATCATCATCAGTAGCAGAAGACCAGTAGCCGCCGGGCTGCACATTTTTAAAACCAATTTTGTTTAAAAATTCATTATATACATATACATATTCATCCACAATTACATTTTGCTCTGCATAGCTACAAGTGTCTGTAGCTCTTCTTTTGTAGGCAGCCTCCAGTCGTTATATCCTGCGTATTTTTGTTTATTTAACTGCTTTATGAACTTGAGGGCATCGTACCAGTTCATGCATTTTTCTGCTATATTCGCATCCCTCGTCCACATAAGCCCAGCCTCTTTATCCGTTACCGTCAAATCAGAAAAGGCATACATTTTGCCACCTGATATAAAAAATTCCGATGATTAAGGAACAGTTATTCCAGAAATCTTACTTACAACCATTTTCTACTGCCTTGCCACCCACTCTGCTATCTCTTTTTTAAATCTTTCAAGAATAGCCAACTTGCCTGTTAGCGCCTCATACACCTTTTTTGAATCAAGCTCTATATATTCATGTATAAGCACATTTCTAAAACCGCCGAACCCTTCAAGCCCCTTTGCAAGGTCTTGAGATATTATTTTCTTAGCTGAAAGACCTCTTATAATCTCCTCATACTCGTCACGATATTCCCTGTAAATGCTTGAAAGGACATGAGCTCCTATATCAAAAACCATTTCAGCAATGATTATAAAACCTCTTTCAACAATCCACTGTATTTTTATATCTGCCTGATACTTGTCCCATTTAAGCCCTTTATATTCCTCTAAGACCTTTAGAGCTTCATCAAGCTTCAGCAATCGCTCTTCAATAGATTCTTTTTTAAACACCATGAGTTAACCTTTCATAAAAGTGCTTTAAATATATTCGCCTGAGGTGCTTGCTGTCCATATATGCCTGCCATGTCTTTAGCTCAAAGTCATTAAGCAAAT
>JACPZJ010000069.1 GCA_016195585.1 Nitrospirota bacterium
ACAGGGTTATGAAGCGCACTACGGCAAGGCCCATTCCCTTTGGGGATATAAATCCATCAGTTGTTCTTTTGCTCGCAAGCCTTTTAGTATTACTATCTATAATTTTATCTTTTCTTGCGCTGAATTTTCTTGTTGCGGTGCATCTGTTTCTCGGCGCCTTTGTATATGTTGTGGTATATACAGTATGGCTTAAGAGGAGGAGCTGGGCAAATATTATAATAGGCGGCCTTGCAGGGAGTTTTGCTGTGCTTGCAGGCGGCGCCTCGGCAACGCCTGAGTTGTGCCTTCCCCCTGTGCTCCTTGCTATTGTAATGTTCTTCTGGACACCGTCTCATTTCTGGAGCTTTGCCATCTTTCACAAAGAGGACTATAAAAGAGCTGGTGTGCCAATGCTTCCCATTGTTATTGGTGATAAGAAGACCGCCATTTATATATTTATAAATACGATAATGCTTTTTTTGTCTTCCCTGACACCCTATATCTTTAAACAGTTGGGAGCCATATATCTTATCTCAGCAATTGCGGTAGGCATATTCTTTATATATAGAAACATACAATTGTTAAAAGCCACTACAAAAGATATTGCATGGAAAAACTTTAAGGCCTCAATGATATATCTATTTGTAATCTTAGCGGCAGTAATCATGGATATAAGCATCAGGCAGTAATATATGAAAAGGATATTATCATTTATTATAATCCTTTTTTTTCTCCTTGCCGATAGTTCTTCAGCAAGCGCATCCTCACAGGACAAGATAAAAAACACCGAGCTATTGGCATCTGCCAGCAGGGCAGTCGGCACAAGGCTCGGCAAGTATAGTTTAATAGATCAGGACGGCAATAAATTTAGCCTAAGTGATTATCTTGGAAGGCCATTCATTCTAAACCTTATTTATACCAATTGCGTTACTACCTGCGGCATTAGCACAGTAATCCTCGCTGAAATAATTAAGGATGGAGGCAGGGAGGTTAATATAGTAACGGTTTCTTTTGATTATGAAAGAGACACGTCGCAGAGCATGAAAGAATATGGCGGGAACTTTACAAAGGATTTTAAACACTGGAGGTTTGCCGTAGGGGACAGGGATACTATAAAGGGTCTAACGAATGAACTTGGCTTTTATTATCAGAAAACAAAGAATGGTTTTGATCATATAAATATGATTTCTGTCATAGATTTAAACGGCAAGGTATATAATAATATATTCTATGGATCAGATCACAACAATGAAAAAATAAAAAATGAGTTAATTGCATCATTAAAAGGCGCTTTATCAGGCACAAATACCACAGGGAATATATCAGGGTTTACAGGCATAATAGATGCCATAAAGTTAATGTGTACTTATTATGACCCTGTAAGCGGCACCTACAGGATCAGTTATCTTTACCTTAGCGGCACTATATCGGGCATTTTGTTCTTTACGGTACCGATTATTATTATATGGCGGAAAGAGTTATTATCCTTGTTTAATAGAATTAAAGATATTGCTGCCAAAATAGGCATCACGAGGAGGAAGTTAGAAGTTAATGACAGATTATGAGAGCCTCTCTATAGGACGGAGGATTGTTTATGCTGCTGACAGACTGGGTGACAGGATATTTTCTCCAAGATACAATCCATTCTACTGGTTAGGGACAATATGTTTCTTTCTCCTGATATTAATAACCGTCACCGGCATCTACCTGTTTATTTTTTACAGGACCGATAGTCCATATGAGACAGTTCAGAGCATCACTACAGGCCAGTGGTACATCGGCGGCATTATGCGCAGCATTCACCGCTATGCCTCTGACGGATTAATACTATTTATAATTATACATATGATGCGGGAATTTCTCCTCGGCAGATACCTTCACTGGCGCAAGTTCTCATGGATCACAGGCCTCTTAATTTTAATGGCTTCAATTGTTGTCGGGGTCATTGGATACTGGATGGTATGGGATGAGAGGGCGCAATTAATTGCCACCATGACATCCAGCCTGCTTGATGATATACCCCTCTTTATAGAACCCCCGCCAATATCCTTCTTAAGCAATGCTGCAATAGCCAAGATGGTATTCTTTGTCCTTTTTCTTATGCACCTCGGATCATCATTTATAGGCATAAGCGCATTGGCAGCCATACACATATCAAGGAGCGCACGGCCGTCGGTTAAGCCTCCGAGGATAATTGGCATAGTGATATTAGTTTCTCTCCTTTTGCTGTCACTTATTATTCCGGCTACAAGCGGTCCGCCTGCTGATATGGGCAGGCTGCCTGTTAATGCATCCATTGACTGGTTTTATTTATTTATATTTCCATTAACATCCCTGCTTCCAAGGAGCGCCTTCTGGATCA
The DNA here is from genome assembly GCA_016195585.1 of Nitrospirota bacterium. GTDB lineage: Bacteria > Nitrospirota > CAKKRA01 > 9FT-COMBO-42-15 > 9FT-COMBO-42-15 > JACPZJ01. The sequence goes on from JACPZJ010000069.1 coordinate 2,342, forward strand.
CATCATCTGCAGCCGTATTGTTCCTGTTTATATTGCCTTTTATCACCAGATCAAAAAGGCCGGCGGCTGCGAAGATTATTCAGGAAAACTGTGTTGGATGCGAGCAGTGCAATAAGGACTGCCCTTATGAGGCCATCCGAATGATTCCAAGGACAGACGGGAGATATTACCTTTTTGAGGCAGTGGTGATGAATAACAGGTGCGCAAGCTGCGGCATCTGTGTCGGCTCATGCAACAGCAGGGCAATGGAGATGCCTTACAAAACAATGGATCAGATAAAGAAAGAGATATCAGAACTGATAAATTCCGGCCGCAGGCAAAACGGGTCGCCAAGGATTTTAGGTTTTGTCTGTGAGAAGGGCATCAGGCCTGATGAGTTTATTGACGCGAATACAAGAACGCTTAAAGAGATGCCGGATGTATCGGTTATTACATTCCCATGCTCAGGCATGGTTAATCATGCCATGATTGAATATGCCCTTGAATCAGGCGCAGACGGGGTATTTATAGCCAAGATTATCAGGCGAGAGGGCGCCTGTTTTGGCAGCAAATGGTGAGATCAACTATTCCCGCGTCCGCGCATACTGGTTATCTCCGCTTGAGACAAAAGAGCTTATAAGCAATATAAGGCTTTTCCAGCAGGAGCTGAAGCAGGCCGCAGGCGTCAGGGATTACAGCCTTGTAGAGCCCATGTATGCAGAGGAGAGATACAAAAAGGGAATCCCATTTTTGGCTGTTCCAGTAATTCTGTTATTTGCCTTCCTCATCTCTTTTTTAGCAACCGGGACTCTTTATCCATTTTATGGCAAGAATGA
>JACPZJ010000070.1 GCA_016195585.1 Nitrospirota bacterium
ACTTTGGGTATTTTATCAGATCATGGTGCCAAGTACGCCATTCAGTTTTAACAGACGCAGTAAAATCCTCCCAGTCTTCACGATTAGGGATAATTCGTAGCAGTACACCAGCCTTTAGCCGATCTGCTGAAGGAATAACGTGTAATCTTTCTCTGAAAAAGTCCTCCCATTCATCAAGGCCACTTCTCATTACTTATTTCTCCATTTATGCAGATGCTGTTTTGCCATCCATGTTTTTATCCGATTTTGTGAACCTCATAGCAAATCAAATATAATCTTATATTGTGGTGGCTTTTGCATTCCAACAAGCAGTCTGCAGCAGTTGCCATCTCCGCCAGACCATTTTTCTATATACGAATCAAGCTGCTTCCAGCCACGCAGATTAAAATACCCAACACAAAAATCCGCACGATTAGAGACATGAAGTGTCTCTTTTAACGCTGAAAGGAGCTGCTGCTCTATGTTATCAAATATCCTTGGCATAAGGGCTTTTGTTTAGTGGTGATGAGGCTAAAATAATACAGATTAACAAAAAAATCAAGGTTTAAAAGGGCAGGGAGAAAGAGGATTTTTTTGGGGACTAAATACTTCAATATTGTCAAAAATGCGCAGCATAAGGGGTGCATCATTTATGCTCTCCAAGTATGTTTATCCTGTGAGCTATGCAGGCTGCGCCAAAGCCGTTGTCTATATTTACTGTTGACAGGCCCGGGGCGCAGGAGTTTAACATTGCAAGAAGCGCAGAAATGCCTGAGAAGCTTGTGCCGTAGCCAGAGCTTGTGGGGACTGCGATTATCGGCTTATCTGTCAGGCCGCCGACAACGCTTGCCAATGCGCCGTCCATGCCGGCAATAACAATAATCACCCTTGCATTGTGGAGCATCTCCTTTTTATCAAGGAGCCTGTGTATGCCTGCAACACCAACATCGTACAGTGATTCTGTGCTGCTGCCAAGAACCTCTGCTGTTACCTTTGCCTCCTCTGCAACAGGAATATCAGAAGTCCCGGCAGTAACAATGAGTATTTTCCCTTTAGTCAGCTCCTTTTTCTTATTCTCAATAACAATAGTCATACCAAGGTCATTGTACCTTGCCCTCGGGTCTATTGCCTTTACTGCTTTATAGATATTCAGGTCTGCCCTTGTTGCAAGGATATCGCTCTTTTTCTCAAGCATCCTTTCTACAATCTCAACAACCTGCTCAATGCTCTTTCCCTTGCAGAATATCACCTCTGGAAAACCCTGCCTCAACTGCCGATGATGGTCTATCTGTGCAAAGCCGATATCTTCGTAGGGGAGGTGCCTTAGTTTTTCTATCGCTTCCTCCACCTTCATCCGCCCGTATTTTACTGCATCCAGAATCTTTTTGATATTTCTTGCATCCATATTTTATTCCTCACCCAGTTCCCGCTTCATTAAATCCCTTGCCGATACCTTTACATCCTTTCCCTCATAAAGTATGTAATAGACCTCATTTGTTATGGGCATTTCTATTTTGTGTTTTTTTGAAAGCTCATAAGCAGCCTTTGTCGTCTTAACGCCCTCTGCCACCATCTTCATGCTGTTTAGTATATCCTTTAATCCTTCACCCTGACCAAGCCTGAATCCTACTGTCCTGTTTCTGCTTAATTCGCCTGTGCATGTAAGAATCAAATCGCCAAGTCCGGAAAGACCGGCAAAGGTTGCAGGCTCTGCGCCCATTGCAATGCCGAGCCTCGTAATCTCTGCGAGGCCCCTTGTTATTATTGCTGCCCTTGTGTTGTGGCCAAAACCCATGCCGTCAGATATTCCTGTTGCAATGGCAATAACATTTTTTAATGCGCCGCCCAATTCTACACCCTTGACATCTGAATTTGTAAGGACCCTGAAATAGTCAGTTGAAAAGAGCCCCTGAACAGACTCACCTGCCTTCTTATTATAAGCTGCAAGGGCAACCGCAGTAGGCATCTTTTTTACAACCTCCTTTGCAAAGCTCGGGCCTGAGAGAAAGGTAAGGTTTTTGTGGAGCGGTTCAGGAAGCACCTCTTTGAAGATGTCTGACATAAGCATCAGTGTATCATTTTCTATTCCCTTTGCAGCGCTTACAATAATAATATTATCAGAAAGAGAATGGGCAAGCCCCTTTATCACACCCCTTGCAACATGCGAAGGGACAACAAAGACAAGGACACCAGCATCCTTTACAGCATCCTTTATGATAGATGTTACGATAATATTATCAGGCAGCCTATGCCCCGGCAGATAAATCTTATTCTCACGGCTCTTTTGCATCTCCTCTGCCAGATCAGGCTCATAGACCCACAGCTTCACATGATAGCCTTTATCAGCAAGGAGCATGGCAAGCGTTGTGCCCCAGCTCCCTGCGCCAATAACAGCAATCTTTTCTGAAGTGGATTGTTTCATAATACGAACGGCTCTACTTCCCTGTTTTCCTCGCTGTCATAGTATACCTTCCACTCTATTGGAAGAAGGGGATCCAGCATCCTCCATGTTTCTGTAATTGTCTTCTTAAAGGTATCAGAGAGTGTATAATTTAATGGACAGCCCTTTGCAAAGGAGAATTCAAGCAGGCCATTCTTCCATGTAGCAACTATGGGGTAGCTCCTGCAGTCAAACATCCTGAGCGGTCTTATTATACAATCCGTTTCACTAAGGAAGGGGCAGATGGAATCATAATCCATTATGCCGATGCGGCCGAGATTCTCTATCTCAATACGCTTAAAATCTGATAATGGAACCCCTGCCTTTTCTGAGATAAATTCCATCTCGTATGGGAGTAAGATTGCAGTCTCGCTTATATCACCGACCTCGCAGCTCCCTCCGCAATTTGCCTCCATGCAGGGCATGGTTGCCTTTTCCGTATTCTTATAGACCTCTTCAATAATTCTAAACCAGTCTCCTTTGTCCAAGTTTCCTCCTTTTTTTAGTAGGGTTCAAGTGGCCAAGGATTCAAGTGGTCAAGTGAAAATAAGAAAAATGAAAAAATCAAATTATTTTTTGGTTTTTTCTTGAACCCATGAACCCATGAATCCTTGAACCCTATCCTTTTATAGATCCCATTGGCCTTAGCCTTGCCACCATCCTTGCAATACCTGCATTATGCACAACCTCTACCACCTTAGAAACATCCTTATATGCCTCTGGCATCTCCTCTTTCATTGTCTCCCTTCCTGCTGCCCTTATATAGATGCCCCTGTCCTCCAGCTCCCTGTTTACTGCCCTGCCCTTTGCAGATTTTATTGCAGCAGTCCTTGACATCACCCTGCCTGCGCCATGGCAGGTGCTGCCGAATGTCTCATCCATTGCCCTCTGCGTTCCTACTAATATATAAGATGCCCTTCCCATATCACCCGGTATTATCACAGGCTGGCCTATCTTTCTGTATGCCTCTGGCACCTCAGGGTGATTTGGCGGGAACGCCCTTGTTGCGCCCTTGCGATGAACCGCGAGGAGTAATTTTTTACCATCAACAACATGCTCCTCTATCTTGACTATATTATGGGCAACATCATATAAGAGCCTCATGCCGAGCTCTTTCGGCGAGCGGTTGAAGTATTTATAAAAAACCTCCCTTGACCAGTGCATGAGGCACTGCCTGTTTGCCCATGCATAGTTTGCAGCGCAGCGCATTGCAGCAAGATAGTCCTGCCCTTCCGGAGAATTTATCGGTGCGCAGGCAAGCTGCCTGTCTGGCAATGATATATTATATTTTTTTACTGCCTCTCCCATTGTAACAAGATAGTCTGTGCAGACCTGATGTCCAAAGCCGCGGGAGCCTGAATGAATCATAACAGTAATCTGTCCCTCAGACAGTCCAAAGACCCTCGCTGCCTCCTCATCAAATATCTGCTCTACATATTGAACCTCAACAAAATGATTGCCTGAGCCTACCGTGCCCTGCTGGGCGCGTCCCCTCTCGTATGCCTTCCTGCTTATCTTATCAGGATCAGCGCCATCAAGCGCGCCGCCTGCCTCTGTATATTCTAAGTCCTCTTTCTCGCCATAGCCCTTTCTTACTGCCCATCCTGCGCCTTCAATTAATATAGCGCGCTCATCCTCTGGGCCAAGTTTTATGCTCCCCTTAGAACCCACACCAGTTGGTATTGTATAAAAGAGCTGATCAACAAGCCCCTTTACCTTATCCCTGACCTCATCCTTTGCAAGATTGGTCTTCATCAATCTTATGCCGCAATTAATGTCAAAGCCGACGGCGCCGGGAGAGATAACGCCATTTTTGTTAACATCTGTTGCCACAACAGCTCCTATGGGAGGGCCGTAGCCCTGATGAATATCTGGCATGGCAAGTGAGGCCTTAACAATGCCCGGAAGGAATGCTGCATTTGCCACCTGGTCTATGGATGCATCCTTTGATATAAGCTCAAGCATATCAGCAGTGGTATAAATAATCCCATGCACAAGCATACCCGGCTTGTAGTCCTTTGGAAGCTCCCAGCGGTAGTCATCAATCTTTTTTAGTTTTTCTAAGATGGTCATGGTGGTTTCTATTCTTATTCCCTCTCCCTTGACGCCTGCCTGTCGGCAGACAGGGGAGAGGGTTAGGGTGAGGGTGAAAGTTTTTATCCCCCTCCCCTTAATCCCCTCCAACAAGGGGAGGGGAAAGTAAGGTGTTACACATCAAATATCACCTGCGCTTTCCAAAGGTGATCTATTTTTTTTACTTCTAATTTGTGATATGTTGCCCCCTTAATACCTGTCTTTATTGCGTGTTTTTCAAGATTCAGTGTTTCACCCTTTACTGCCGCCTTCAGGTTTTTATCGCTTAGTTCTTTTATATCAAACTCCTTTGCAAGAAACCCCCTCGCATCAAAGAGGTTCGGCGCTGATACTTCAACAGACTCGTCAATCTTCGCTTCTACATTATCCATCTCTGCAATAAGGTCAAACATCCCTTCTGCAGTATTTTTAAAAAGGCTGACCAAATCCTCGCCATAAGCAATGATGCCGATGTCTGCAGTTGTTGGCAGAACCTCGTATTTTTTTTCATCCACTGTGTTGCAATTATATGAGATTTACATATATAGGTCAACTTTTTAATGGCCGGCATTTGGCTTTAATGACATCCGGCATGAGCTAAAGGAATTTATAGTTAGACATGCAAAGGGCATTGGAAAATAAACACAGGAGGACAACAATCTACTTTGCCGGCTGCTTCCCGCGCTACAGCCAGACGTGCCGCTGAATTTTGTAGCCTTTGCGGTCAGATAGAAGGCTATGTCTCAAGATATTCTATTGCCTGATTAATATTTTCTCTCTTTCCTATCAGCAAAATTATATCGCCCTCCCTGATAAATTCAAAACCATGCGGCCCAAGTATCACACCCGCAATAAGAAAACCCGCAATAGATGGTATCTTGAGCCTTCCGAGGAGGAAGACGACCATCCATGAGACCCCGAAGATGATAACCAGCGATTTTAAAAAGCTACGTTCCATAATATGAATATGCCATAAATTTCTTAAAGGGTTGGAAAAAATACCTTTTATGTGATAATATTTAACAGGAAGGGGGGATTTCCTATGAATATCATAGAAGATATTAGTCCCCCATAGATTATTCTGAATGTTCAAAGGAGGACAAATGAAGGCACCATCAAAAGAGAGGGATTACAGGCCTGCAAAGTTTAAAAAGAATATCGGGGCGTACCTTGACCCATATCTTGCAAAGGGCGGGCCGCATGAGATGGCGATCTGTAAAAAGTGCCATGCTATCTATCACAAAAAGAGGTGGTTTTTTGATGAAGCTGTCTATAAGGAAAATTTAAACAAAAAGGGCGCGCAAAAGGTCTTATGTCCTGCATGCCAGAAGATTAAAGACAAATATCCCGGCGGGTTCTTAACCTTAAAGGGTGATTTTATCAAAGAAAAGGGAAACAGGAATGAGATGCTAAATTTGGTAAAAAACGAAGAGGCGCTGGCAAAGGGCATTAATCCCCTTGAGCGCATAATTGATATAAAGAAGAAGGCCGCGGAGATAACAGTGACCACAACAAATGAAAAGCTCGCTCAAAAAATAGGCCGGGCAATATATAAGGCGCATAAAGGAAAGATAAAATACAACTGGTCGCATGATGTGAAGCTTTTGCGGGTAACGTGGGAAAAATAATTTATGAAAGAGGCAATGCTTTATGAGAAGATTGAGGATAGGAAGGTAAGGTGCAATCTCTGCAATCACCGCTGTATTATCCTTCCATCAAAGAGAGGAATCTGCGGTGTGCGGGAGAATCAGGAAGGCGCTTTATATACACTTGTGTATGAGAAGGTTGTGGCTGCTAATATTGACCCCATTGAAAAAAAACCATTTTTCAATTTTTATCCCGGGACAAGGTCTTATTCCATTGCAACAGCAGGCTGTAATTTCAGATGCCTTCACTGCCAAAATTATAACATCTCTCAAATGCCAAAGGACCACGATGGGATGATTACCGGCGAGGTTGTTAAAGCAGAAGAGATCGTTGCGATGGCTGAAAAAACAAAATGCAGAAGCATATCCTATACCTACACCGAGCCTACCATCTTCTTTGAATATGCCTATGACACAGCAGTCCTTGCAAGCAAGAAGGGGATTAAGAATGTCTTTGTAACGAATGGCTATATGACGAAAGAGGCGCTCACGCTCATAAAACCCTATCTTGATGCTGCAAATGTTGACCTCAAATTTTTTGATGAGAAGACGCACCAGAAGATTTGCGGTGCAAAACGAAATCCTGTGCTTGAGACAATAAAGCTGATGCGCGAACTTGGCATATGGGTTGAGGTGACCACGCTCATAATACCAACATTAAATGACTCGGATGAGGAATTGCGGCAGATCGCTCAATTTGTTTATAGTGTGGGGCCTGAGATACCATGGCATGTAAGCGCCTTCTATCCGACATATAAGCTTACAGACCTGCCGAGCACGCCGTCAGCCACATTAAAAAAGGCAAGAAAAATAGGCTTTGATGCAGGATTAAGATATGTCTATACAGGAAATATACCCGGCGATGAGGGTGAGGATACATTCTGCTATAATTGCAAGACCCTTTTAATAGACAGGCATGGGTATGAGATTTTAAAATATAATATAAAGGAAGGCCGATGCCCGAAATGCCAGACACTTGTTGACGGCAAGGGCATGGAGGAGTTTAAGTTATAGATGATTCAGGATATCAGGCTTCACGGACAGATTAATAATGCCATAGATTACTATGCAACCATTGCTGGAAAGAATATCGGCAACCAGTTTTTCTATGAGATAAGCTCTGAGGGCGGAACAGAGTTTATCCGATTCTTCTCCTATGGCAATGAGTTCGTAATAAGCGAAAAAGGCATCAAGTATAAAGGCACGGGCGGCAATTTCTGTGAATATATGTTTGGGGTAAGCCTGCCTGTTAAGGATATGATAAAGAAGGATGTGATAAACAGGCTTATAATGTACGGCACATTGTATGACCATACAGGTGAAAAACTGATATTCACAAATGAGACTGGCGGATTTGAGACCTATGATGAGGTCTTTGTAAAGGGAAA
>JACPZJ010000076.1 GCA_016195585.1 Nitrospirota bacterium
CTGGGCATTTATCCTATAAAGCACTGCAAAGTCTTTATATGCCCTGTTATCCTTTTCCTTTAGCTGCTTTATTGTCTTTATAATATATCCTGCCTCTTCCTCGCCGTCTCCTGCCTCATAAAGCCTTATCTTCTCGCCGGATGGGTTTTCTGTCCAGAGGTCCTTGTCCCTCCGCATGCTGTTTTTATTTACCACTGCAGATGCTGCATCAAGTATCCTCTGTGTAGAGCGGTAGTTCTGCTCAAGCTTTATCACCTTTGCATCCGGAAAATCCCTTTCAAAGTTCAGGATATTACCGATATTTGCGCCCCTGAAGCTATATATCCCCTGATCATCATCACCAACAACACACACATTCCTGTGCCTGCCTGATAAAAGCATCATCAGGCGGTACTGGGCATAATTCGTGTCCTGATACTCATCAACCATTATGTATTTGAAGCGGTCATGATAATGGCTGAGTATCTCCTTATTGCTTTCAAAGAGCTCCGCTGTCTTCATCAAAAGATCGTCAAAGTCAAGGGCATTATCTGCCATTAATTTATTCTGATATAACTGATATACTTTTTTTACCTTGTCCTCAAAACCAAAGGCCTGCGCATTGAATCTGTCAGGTGAAATAAGATTATTTTTCAGGCTGCTTATCTTTCTTGCAATGGAATCAGGAGGATATAGTTCCTCATTTATATTAAGCTCCTTCACACAATTCTTTGTTACTGTCAATGCATCGGCCTTGTCATAAATAATAAAGTTCTTTGAGAACACACCACCCACGCTTTTCCCTCCCCCTTCCCTCAATATCCTTACACAGGCAGAGTGAAAGGTGCTGATTAAAGGGCCGCTGCCATTAATAAAGGAGCCGCAAAGCCCGTCAATCCTTTTGCGCATCTCCTCTGCTGCCTTGTTTGTAAATGTCACAGCAAGGATATTTTTAGGCTCAATCCCTTCCTTTATCAGATAGGCCACACGATAGGTAATTACCCTCGTCTTTCCGCTTCCTGCGCCGGCGAGTATTAAGAGGGGGCCTTCTTTATGTGTTGCTGCATCCCTCTGCTGTGGATTTAATAAGTTAAGCATATCCATTTTCTACTCTACTGTAACGCTCTTTGCCAGGTTTCTCGGCTGGTCCACATCGCTTCCCCGCAACACTGCAACATGATATGCCAGCAGTTGTAATGGTATTGAAAGAAGTATCGGCGTCAGAAAATGATTGCACCGAGGGATATAAAGGACGCTATCAACCTTTTTTGCAATCTCCTTATCACCCTCTGAGGCAATGGCAATGATCTTTCCTCCCCTCGCCTTCACCTCCATTATATTGCTTAAGACCTTTTCATAAACCTTATCGTCTGCTGTCAGGACAACAACAGGCATATCCTCGTCTATCAGTGCAATCGGGCCGTGCTTCATCTCGCCTGCAGGATAGCCCTCTGCATGGATATAGGATATCTCCTTTAATTTTAATGCGCCCTCAAGCGCAATGGGATAGTTTATGCCCCTGCCGAGATAAAGAAAATCCCTGTAATTAAAATAGGCGCTTGCAATACCCTCTATCTCCTTATCTGTCTTTAAGGCATCTTCAATCAACAGCGGCAGGTGAACCAGTTCTTTTAAAAGCTCTTTTAAGTATTTCCCATCTATCTTTCCCCTTACAACCCCAAAATAGACAGCAAGCAGGAAGAGCGCTGTTAATTGCGTTGTAAAGGCCTTTGTGGATGCCACACCAATCTCAGGGCCTGCATGGGTATAGACTATACCATCTGATTCCCTTGTTATGGTGCTGCCGACAACATTACAGATAGAAACGACCTTTGCCCCATTTTTCTTTGCCTCCCGCAAGGCAGCAAGTGTATCTGCTGTCTCTCCTGACTGTGAGATCGCAAGGAAAAGCGTATCCTTATCCACTATAGGGTTGCGGTATCTGAACTCAGATGCAATATCCACCTCAACAGGAAGCCTTACAAGCTCCTCTATTATAAACTTGCCTGTAAGGCCTGCATGCCACGATGTGCCGCAGGCAACGATCATCACCTTTTTTAATCCTTTAATCTCCTCTTCTGAGAGCTTCATCTCATCAAGATATATATGTCCTGTCTCCTGAGATATCCTGCCCCTTATGGTATCCATTATTGCCCTCGGCTGCTCATGTATCTCTTTAAGCATGAAGTGCTTATAGCCGCCCTTCTCTGCCATTACGGGATTCCACATTACCTTGTTGATCTCCTTTTCAACAGGCATTCCATCCATATCTGTAATAGCATATTTCTTCTGCCGCAGGATAATCATCTCATTGTCATCAAGGAAGATTACATCCCTCGTATGATTCAGGATGGCCGGGATATCTGAGGCAATGAAATATTCACCATTGCCTATGCCCGCAACAAGCGGGCTTCCGTTTCTTGCACCGATGAGGACATCAGGCTCATTCTCATTTATCACACCGATTGCGTATGAACCATGCAGATCCTTTAATGCCTTTCTTACTGCTTCCTCAAGCCCGTTCCCCTTCTTTGAATACATATTTACAAGATGGCAAATCACCTCTGTATCTGTCTCTGATGTAAACTTGCACCCCTCTTTAATAAGGCGGTTTTTTAACTGGATATAGTTTTCAATAATACCATTATGAACAACAACAATTCCGCCTGCCCTGTGCGGATGGGCGTTCTCCTCAGACGGCCTGCCGTGCGTAGCCCATCTTGTATGGCCTATGCCAAGGGAGCCCTTGATCCCCTTTCCCTCTAAGGCTGACTCCAAATTCTTTAATTTCCCAACACTGCGCCTTACATCAAGTCTTCCATCCTTGTTTACCACTGCCACGCCTGCAGAATCGTAGCCCCTGTATTCAAGCCTCTTCAACCCGTCTATGAGGATTGGAAGAACCTCCTGTTTCCCAATGTAACCAACAATCCCGCACATATTAAACTCCTTAACCCTATTCTTTCTGCCCCTTGCTGCTTGACCCTTGCCATCTGCGTTTTTTTGCCCAGCCCTTTTTGCTTATCTGCTTTGTCCTGCTTATGACAAGCGAGTCAGCAGGCACATCCTCTGTTACTGTTGTTCCTGCTGCAACAATAGCGCCTTTTCCTATCTTAACAGGCGCTATAAACTGGACATCACTTCCAACAAATACATTGTCTCCAATCTCTGTCCTGTGTTTTTTAAAGCCGTCATAATTACAGGTAATGGCGCCAGCGCCAATATTCACATTCCTGCCTACGGTGGTGTCTCCGAGATATGTGAGATGGGATGCCTTTGAACCATCCTTTACAACACTCTTCTTTATCTCCACAAAGTTTCCAATCTTAACACCCTTTCCCAACTCTGTCTGCGGCCTTAGATGCGCAAAGGGGCCAACGTTTGCATTATCACCTATCCTGCTCTCTTCAACAACGCAGGAGTCCTTTATTTTTACGCCATTGCCCATCTGTGTATCTATTATCCTTGAATTAGGATATATTGTGCATCCCTCGCCAATCTTGGTTTTACCAGAAATAAAATTGTTTGGATAGATTATTGTATCCCTGCCTATTTCAGCAGTGTCATCTATAAATGTTGTCTCAGGGTCAATTATGGTAACCCCGCTCAGCATCCAGTTATGATTTATCCCCTGCCTGATAACCTTTTCTGCCTTTGACAGGTCGCACCGCGTATTTATCCCCATCACCTCATCTGGGTTCAATGCCTTTATTGTATTGATATCAATACCCCTTCTGCCTGCAATGCCAATAACATCTGTAAGGTAATATTCATTTTGTGCATTATCAGGCCTTATCTCTGAAAGGGCATTAAACAGAAAATCCTTATCAAAGGCATAGATGCCTGTATTAATCAATCTTACCTTTTTCTCTGTATCCGATGCATCCTTCTCCTCAACGATCCTCTCTACTTTGCCGTCTGAACTTGTGATAACCCTCCCATACCCAGAGGGATTTTCAGGCTCAACTGTAAGCAGTGTTAGCCTTGAGTCCCTTGCCCTGTGCGTTCTTATCAGGCCATTTATTGTATCCTTTTTAAGTAAAGGCGTATCACCGCTTAATATAACAACTGTACCATTAAAATCATTGAGTGCATTCTTTGTCTGCAAGACAGCATGTCCTGTCCCTTTCTGCTCCTTTTGAATAACCCAATTTACATTGTCATTGCCCTTAAATGCCTCTTTAACCTTGTCTGCCTGATGGCCAATAACAGCAATCACCTTCTCAGGCCTCAGGGATTTTGCAAGGTCAAGGGTATATGCGAGCATGGGCCTTCCAGCAAGCGGATGGAGCACCTTCACAAGAGAGGACTTCATCCTCGTGCCAAGTCCTGCAGCCATGATTATTATTGATATACCTTTCATAATCCTTAATCCCCCTATATCCCCCTTTAGTAAAGGGGGACAAAGGGGGTTATCCCTTCTTATTCTCAGGCGGCGTTATAATACCCCCTGATATTATCATCTTCATCCCGTCCTCTACCTTCATTTCTAAAGGGATTACCTGATCCTCGGGGACCAATATCAGAAAACCTGATGTTGGATTAGGTGTTGTTGCCACAAAGACATTCAGCACCTTCTCCTTTGTCTTATCCTGAACCTCACCCTTTGTAACACCTGTTACAAAACCAATGGCGTACATCCCCTTTCTCGGGTATTCAACCAATACAACCCTGTTAAAATTACCGCCGCCCTTAAAAGAAAAGGTATCCACTATCTGTTTTAAGGCAGAATAGATGCTATTGACAAGGGGAACCTTTTTTAAAAGCCCCTCCCATATCTCTAACAAGCGTCTGCCAACAAAATTGGCTGTAAGCAGGCCGATAAGGAAAACTATAATAAGGAGGACTGCTATCCCTAATCCCGGCATATACCATTCTGGAAAATAACTCCTCGCATAATCACCGAGGAGATTTTCCATTGATATTAAAATAGTCTTAAAAATCAGATAGGTGCCCCATATTGGTATAATCACAAGGGTTCCAGTAATGAGATACCTTTTAATATGGCCCTTTAATTTGGTTATCATAGTTTATCTTGCGGCTTATCTTGCGAAATTTTCTTTATATTTTAAATACATATAATACTAATTAATTCGTCTTTTTGCAAGCCCTTTATTGAAAAATTCGGAACTTTACGCTATAATTAAAAGAATAAAGGAGCAAAAATTATGGTTCTGCACGAACTCCTCCTCTCAGGGATCAGAAATTTTACAAAACTGAGAAGGATTGACTTTGCAAAGGGATTTAACATAATCATTGGCGAGAATGGCTCTGGAAAGACCACTATATACGACTCCATACTTGCTGTACTCTTTGGCGAATCCTATCCTGAGACTAAAGCCCTTATCTGTGAAGAAACAGCAGATTGCAAGGCTGCTTTGACATTTAAAGATAAAGAGAATGAGACCTACAGGGTCATCAGGGATTTTTCAAAAAACAAGGCAAATCTCTTTAAACAAGACTCCTCAAATAACCTTATTCTCATTAATAAGAATAAGGAGATGATTGACCAGTTACTCGGAATGGAAATAGTTGGATTGAAAGAGGATGAATACACCTATCTATTCTCATTAAAATATCCACTCTACCTATCTAACGGCCTTTATCAGAAAGTGGAAGGGGCCGTATCTGCAGACGCGCCTCCCCTTAATGAATCAGCCTTTGCCAGCCTGTCGGCAGACACAGAGGCGGCACAAGGATTTGAGGGGAATAATCTGGAATCAGAATCCATGGTAGAAGATAAAATAAGAAGCAATGAGGAATTACTATTAAAGGAGAACAGGCTTAATACATTAAAAGAGGCATTGACAAAGGCAGACCAATTATCTAAGATAGAATATCAGATAGATGAGATACAGAACAGGATATCTGATAACAGAAAGAGGCTTGAGAACATCAGCCATGCAACAAAGGAGCTGGAAAAGGCTGCAAATACCATAGCATCATTAAAAACATTCTCTGAGCTGCCAGCAGATTTAAATATAGAATTTCTGATTGAGAACTATGAAAAGAAGGAGATAGAGAAAAAAGAGGCCATTGAGAGGGCAAATGAAGAGTTAGCGCTCCTTAAGGAGGAGAGTGAACAGATACCTGCCAAGCCTCTATTTCAAAGCCCTTTTTTCATAGGAGGGGCAGCCCTGATTGTAATCACGTTATTTTCAGTAATATCATTTAATCTGACAGGGATATTTCAGATACTTTTTTTAGTGGGATTCTTTGGCGGAGGCGGATTAATCACCTTCGCAATATTTAATGACTCGCATAGTAATAACAAACGGAAGGCGCTGGATGCAAAAATAAATAATCTCAATAAACAAGTAAATACCACAACCACAAAATATGGAAAGGAGGACGCGCTATTTCAGGATATACTAAAAAAGACATCATCAGGCAATGCCCATGAACTGGGATTGAAATACAAGAGGTACCATGAACTGTTTGAAGAAAAGAAATTCCTGGAAGAAAAACTTGAGAGGTCATTTGACGGTAAAAAGAGGGAGGAAATAGAAGGGGAGCTAAATAAATTACAGAAGGAAAAGGCAGAGCTGGAAGGCAAGGTGCAGGGTTACATAGGCTTATCAACAGATATCTATGACCTACAGGCTGAGATAAAGAAGATAGAAAAAGAGATAAAAGAATACAGGGGGAGCGGGAAACCTGTCTGCCGAACAGGCAGGAAAGAAATACAGAAAGGCGCCCCGGCCAAGACAGTGTCCAGAGCAGCGGGCAGCCGTTCAGAGCAGAGAGATATTATAAACTGGCCGATATTGGAGCGGATTCTTGGCAAGGATCCGAGAGACCTGCTTCCAATTATTGAAAACAAGGCAAAGGCCTATCTGCAAAGGCTGACCCTCGGAAAATACAGCGGCCTGAGCCTCAATGGCGGGATATGCCTATCCACTAAGAATAGTGATAAAAAGGCTGAACTGAATAAGTTAAGCAGGGGACTTACAGATCAGACATATCTTGCCTTACACCTTGCGCTAACATCCATACTCTCCTCAAGGTTTCCCTTTCCCCTTCTGATTGACGACCCCTTTCTTTCCTTTGATCCGCAGCGGGAAGACATAGCTGTGGAGATATTAAGGGAAATGGGAAAATCAAATCAGATAATATTCCTTTCCTCTCATAAGGTCCAGAAATCAGGGGATAATGTGATACAGTTGTAAAAGAAGGGTTCAAGGGGTCCAGGAAAAAGAAGGGTACAAGGGGTCAAGGGTTCCAGTGAACAAGTGAAGGAAAAA